>JAUZPH010000276.1 GCA_030706065.1 Bacillota bacterium
ATCTTCGGCATAATAGAGGCTCTTGTTTTTATCCTGCCAATTTCCTATTTTGCAGAGCTGTTTAAAGGCTTTTTTCTCAAGGATATTATTATTTATATGAGTATTTCTATTTTATTCTTAACCTCAATATTTATATTTATTTCCACCTTCTTTAACAAGGAGGAGGTATTTATGACCGGAGGCAATATCCTTGTATTCATATGCGGGCTGGCGGGAGGAAGCTTTCTGCCGCTGCAGCTCATGCCTGCGGAGATTCAGAAGCTGGCATCCTTTACTCCGAACTTCTGGATTATCAAGGGAAGCCTGTATCTTGTCAATTATTTTCCGTTGAGCAGCATAGCAAATATAATAGAAGCCTTTGCCGCTGTTTCCCTGGTGCTTATTATAGGAACGGCCCTCAGGCTGAGCAAGGTGGTGAGAGCATGACGACTCCATCAACGACACTGATCATTGCAGCAAACAGATTCAGGCTCATGACCAGAAACAAGGTTTTAATACTGCTCTGCCTCCTCCTTCCATTGATGTTTTCACTGATGGTGAACAGGATATTTGCAAAGAGCAGCCTTTATGACTCCATCCCCATGGCCATAATCGATAAGGATAATTCGGAGACCTCTCAGAATATTGTGAGCAATATAAGGAAGAATAAAACCATTCACCTGGAGGTCATCCGGGAGAGGGATATAGAGAACTATATTTCCAAGGAAAAGGTCCAGGCAGTATATATTTTGAAGGAAGGCATGGAAAAGAGCATACAGGCCGGAAATTATAACAATCTGGTTTCGGTGTATGCCGTGCCGGGAAGTATAACCGCTATGGGCATAAGCGATATTATTGCCGGGGAAATTGTGCCCTATATCTGTGAATCCAAGTTGGAAAACGGTGCCTCAAGCATGCTTAAGGGTGTCAGCAGGGAAGATATTAAGAAGGGAATAATGAAAGAGATTTCAAAGCTTATGGAGGACCAGGACTATGAACTGCCGGTGAGGATTGAAATGAAGACTCCGGAGAGGAGCTCTGAAGAGGATACTCAAAAGGGTGATATATTTTCTGCTGAAATCGGCCTGGGCATGATCCTGATGTTCTCCACCATATTCATGCTGGCAGGCTGCAGTACCATAATAAAGGAAAGGGAAAACAGGATCCGCAGCAGGATAAAGGTGTCCGGAGTATCGCCCTTCAGCCTTCTAGTGGCGGATATAGCCGCCGTCAGCGCTGCCGGGGCCATCATAACCCTTCTCCAGTTTGTCATGCTGTACGGTGTTTTGAAGGGGTCCACCGCAGGCACCATAGCATCGGTGTCTGCAGCCTGTATCGTATATATACTGTGTGCAGCAGCTCTGCTGATTTTTCTGGCAGCTGTCTTCAAAAGCCATATAACCTTCCAGAGCTTTATGCCGGTGGTGATACTGGTGATGGGGATTTTGTCAGGCTGCATCTGGAGTGTTGAAATGATGCCTGCAGCCATGGAGAAGGTTTCAGCCTTCATTCCCACCTATTGGGCCCATAAAGCGCTTACAGAGGTGATAATGTACGGCGGTGGTTTCGGTTCCATCGTCAAAGGCCTTGAAATTCTGGGATTAATGACAGCAGTTTTTGTGCTTCCGAGCTATATAATATATAGAAGAGAGTAAAAAAAGGCGGGTTGAATTTCTTCAACCTGCCTTTTGAAGTCTCTATGGAATTACATTATTCCCATAAATACTCCATGGTAGAAACCGGATACGCTTGGTCCGGCAATCTTGAAAATGATAAAGTTCAAAAGGTACAGCGCCAAAACTGCCACCATCATTGAATAGAAGGCTGCAGTTTCAGATTTGTTTACATTGCTTGATACTGCCTTGTATATAAGTATGAAGGAACTCATAACACCGGCAAGGTATATCATATAACCGATGCTTAAATCAGCATATCCCAAAATAGTTCCCAGAAGAGCAAGGGCCAGGTAAGGAATTGCTGCAAAGAGAAGTACATTCAAAGCATGTACAACATTGAAGCTGCCCTTCAGTATAACTATATTTATGAGAAGCATTATTCCCCAGATGGCTGCCATCATCAGTATGACGAACATGAAGGACGTGAGGAACACTTTGCCGAGGCCGATTAATCCTGATAATTCGCTGCCGGCGGCGCCAAACAGATCTTCCAGGCTGTTTATGCCAGTGATGGCACCAAAGTGCGCCCTGATATGCGCGGCGGACCAGAAGTTCTGCAGGATTATAAGTACGCTCATAATTCCAAGGGCAAAGAAAGTTCCTATTGCTGAAAACTCGAAGCGTGTTTTTGTTATGGTGGCTACAGGATTCTTAAAGAAGCTCACCAAATCTTTTCCAAGGTTCCCCATTGCAATGCCGAAAGCAGAAGGAGCCTGTGGTATGTACTGTTGTTGATTATAAGCCATGCCGGCATTTGGCTGATAGCCCTGCTGGTAGTTTTGCTGATAACCCTGCTGGTAGTTTGGCTGGGCATTCTGCTGGAAATTCTGAGAAGAGTTTTGTTGGAAGTTCTGGGATACATTCTGCTGGAAATTCGGTTGAACATTTTGCTGGTAAGTCGGTTGTGCATTTTCTTGTGGTGCAGCATTGGCATTCTGAGCTGGTGCTACGACAGTGCCGCAGTTACCGCAGAACTTGTCGTCATCGTTCATGAAGCTGCCGCAATTTGGACAAAAAGCCATGATTAATCCCCCTTTTAAATTATTGGAAGACAACGCAAAATAATATTTTGTATGATACCTGAAATAGGTTGCCTGCCACTATAATAAATATTCTGAATCAAAATTATTATACTACAAATTTATGCAAGTTTCAAATTTGTCCCGCGCATTTTGTATAAAATCCAGTTTGAAAACGTTTATGACATATGATACAATAATACATATGAAGTGATAATGATTACCGTTTAAGGGTTAAGGAGACTGCCATGAATATCTATGAAGATTTGATCAGTGATGCTAACAAACTTACAGGCACATTTACCATAAGGTATAATTTTGGCGATTACGGGAAAGAATTATATAGCTCCACTTATGACGAGCTAAGCGGATGGATAAGGAAAGCTCTTAAGGAAATAGAGCTTCACGAAGCAGGGGGAAGAAGCAGTACCTTATATATGGAATTGCACAAGTTTAGAGGAAGAGCCGGTGATGTCACCCTGAGTGAAATGCTGCATCTGATTTCCATGTTGACCCAGGCGGGCTAGGATGCCCTGACCTCTTCTCCCGGGTTTACGGCATGCTCCGGCAGAGCGAGGTTGAAACAATGAATAGTTCCATACGGTTTATTACTGTCCTTGCAAGAAAGTACAAGGCTGACGAAGTGTCAATAATGTCTTCCATGCTGGCTTACAGCCTGCTTTTGTCTCTTATGCCTTTTTTGATATTCCTTTTGACCCTTGTGGGCTTTACGTCCATTAGCAGCAGGGAGGTTCTTGAATATCTGAGGGGGGTAATCCCGAAAGAGGCTCTGAAGCTTCTTGAAGACGCAGTGGTGGAAGTGGTGGATGTGAAAAACGGCAGCCTCCTTTCCTTCAGTCTTGTTACTGCAGTGTGGGCTGCTACCGGAGGTACAAAAACTGTAATGAGATGCCTGAACAGAGCCTACGGCCAGAAGGAAAGCCGTGGGTTTATAAAGGTTCAGCTCCTTTCCGTCATTTTTACTATCGGCCTGGTTGTGGCTCTTTTTATAACGATACTGCTCCTGGTCTTCGGCAATGTCATAGGCGAGTATGTGGTGAGCCGCCTGAGTCTGCCCTATGACCTCAAATTGAACTGGGATGTTATCCGGTACATTGTAACGGTAGTGGTTATGGTAATAATCTTTGTCTTTATCTACCGATTCCTTCCGAGCAGAAGGCTTAAATTCAGGGAGGCCATACCGGGAGCACTGTTTTCAACGGCGGGATGGATTACTGCCTCCATAGGCTTCTCCTTCTATGTTGACAATTTCGGCAATTATTCAATGATGTACGGAGGCATAGCGGCGGTTTTTATTCTGATGGCCTGGATTTATCTGAGTTCCACCATATTGATGCTGGGCGGAGAAATAAATGCCGCACTGGCGTTGGATTTAAAAAGCCCCCTTTGAAAGTGAATTAATATGAATGTCTGCATCTATACTGCAGGCATTTTTTATAAGGAGAACTGGCTTGCTAATAGGGATTTGCAGAATCGACCCGGGTTCTGTTATAATACTCTATGATACAAAAGTGATTTTAATCCGGCAGTATAAATGATGGGATAATAAACCTGATGCCGGCATTGTATAATGTAGATGAATGCCGACGGAGTATATACGAAATAAGTCTTAAAATACTGCCGTATATCAGGAGGGATATAATGAAAATTTTGATTACTGGAGCCAACGGACAGCTTGGCCGTGAGCTCACCAGACAGTATTCCGAGAGGAAGGAGGAATTAATCCTCACAGATGTGGAGCAGTTGGACATAACAAATGTGGGAGAGGTTAACACCTTTGTCAAGTTACATAGGCCTGAGGTTATTATCAACTGCGCAGCCCACACCGCTGTAGATAAATGTGAAACGGATGTTGACAATGCCTACAGAATAAATGCCGTTGGCCCGAAGAACCTGGCGGCTGCAGCCTTTGCAGTGGGAGCGGAGATTGTACAGATTTCTACGGATTATGTCTTTGATGGTGAAGGCTCCAGGCCAATAACGGAATTTGATGAACCGAACCCTCAGACGGTATATGGTGCTTCAAAGCTTCTGGGAGAGAAGTTTACTGCGCAGTTAAACCCGAAACACTATATTTTAAGAACGGCCTGGCTTTATGGCGAGGGAAATAATTTTGTACGAACAATGCTGAAGCTCAGTGAGACAAATAAGTCCATAAAGGTGGTAAATGACCAGCAGGGTTCGCCTACCAGTACAGTAGATTTGGCCATGGCTATTATAAAGCTGGTAGATGAGAAGAATTTCGGTCTTTTCCATGCCACCTGCAAAGGCCAATGCACCTGGTATGAACTTACAAAGGAAATCTTCAGATTAAAGGGTATAGACACGGAGGTTGTTCCCTGCACTACGGAGGAATTTCCAAGGCCTGCCAAAAGGCCTAGGTATTCCGTACTCAGCAACCGCATGATGGTACTTACTACCGGCGACATAATGAGAGACTGGAAGGAAGCTCTGGAAGAGTATTTAAAGTAGGGCTGCGCTGCGGTGGAAAGTGAACATAGAATAAGAGGGGCTGTCGCACTAAGTAATCTGCGGAGCCCCTTTTTTATGAAAAAATAAAGGGACCCTTGCAGAGTTAATACTTATCCTTATTATGTAGCAGTTATTTGGGAAGTTGTAGTACATGCTGTTTTGTGAGGTAAAGATAAGTGTTAACACCAGAATAGCGCTCTGTCACAGTAGGTGGTATATGGAAACTGTTGTAGACAACCTTCGAACAGCAGGAATTTCTACAGATGCGGAAATTTAGACATTTAGAATTCGCCATCGAAAATATCGAATCTTCACCGATCTTTTCGATGGCGACAAATTAAGAAACAAATTTCCGTATCTATATGCCGATTTCAACAGACAAACTTTAAAGCTAGTC
>JAUZPH010000277.1 GCA_030706065.1 Bacillota bacterium
CAGTAAAATCAATATAAAAGTATGAGAAATATATAGTTTTTTCAACATTTTCTAATAATATACAACGGGATGTACGAACATTCCATCTACATTTTAAAAGCGCGACATAGATATTAGCAAGAGTGTTCATTTTATAGAAAGCGGCGGCATCAGTATGAGCGGACTGCCGAGATACTTTTGAGAAATGGTTACATGGTTTCAGGCTCTGATATGAAGATTTCCAATATAATGGAACAAATATAGGCTAAGGCTATCCTGCAAACAGCTTCCAAATAAGTAGAAAAATATTAGGAAAATGTATTGACATATAAAGGCAAAAGTAGTATCCTTTAATGGTATTATAAAAATTGTTAAAGGAGGTAGGAACCATGAAACGTGCAGAATTTAATAAGCTGATGTCCCTTTGCGGCTTCTTTAGTGCTGATGCTTCTGCCAGTTTTGTTTTTGTCAAAAGTTTTGGTAGCCCTATCTCTGAGGTAATTGCCCTTTGAGGCACTTGCTTCCAGGAGTATTGCTGTAATTTGTCAAATTACGGCCATGGGCTATCGTCCATGGCCTTTTTATTTGTTCCGGGAATGCTTCCGCTCGGGACTTTATAAGGTCATGGGATAACCATGGCCTTTTTATTTTCAAAACATATACAAGCTTCCGTAGAAAACTTATAGAACCCAAAAAGTCTACTACATTCTGCTCTCACAAAAGATCCGTGAAGCTTGGATATTTTACTCGGCACAATGTAAGACTTTTGATGGGTTCCATATAAGTAAAACAGCGGATAACCTGGAAATATCAAATGCAATCTTTTCATTCACTGCTTAAAGAGCAGTATTTTATCTAAAAAAAGAGGGGTGATGATTCAATGAAAAGAGTATTCAACTACGTTTGGAAGTACAAACTGCTTGTGCTTGTGCCTTCCGCCGCTATGCTTGTCAGTATAATTATCGATATGTTTAATCCATATCTTGTCAAGGTCATAGTTGACGACATAATAAAGGGCGGCAGGACATATTTGCTAACAGGAGTGCTTCTGGCCCTTGTAGGTATAACACTGTCGAGAGCAGTATTGGGCTACACTAAGGAATATCTTTATGATGTACTTTCCGCCAAGGTAAACATCGATTTGAAACAGGATCTTTTTGATCATATTCAAAGTCTTCCTTTCAGCTACTTTGACAGCATGAATACAGGCGAACTGATGTCAAGAATTAATGAGGACGTAGAAAATGTGTGGAGAACAATCTCCTTCGGTTTAAGATTATTTGTGGAGAATACCATCTATTTTGTGATAGCTACCTCCATTTTATTCTATCTGAACTGGAAGCTTGCTGCAGTCTGTGTCCTCATCATGGTTCCCATAGCCTACATCGCTATCAAGCTTGAGAAGAAAATCGGCGAAACCTATGGGAAACTCAGTGACCAGAGTGTAATTCTGAACACTGCAGCTCAGGAAAATATAGCAGGAGTAAGACTTGTAAAGGCTTTTGCCCGTGAAAAACATGAAATTATGAAATTTCTCAGCATGAATAAGGAAAACTATAAGCTGAATATGGAGCAGAACGGACTTATAGGAAAGTATTTTCCTCAGATAGAGTTTTTAACAAATATCTCCCTAGTCTTAATGATTGCCTTTGGAGGTATGCTTGTTATATGGGGAGAGATAACTATAGGAACCCTGGTGGCTTTCAGCGGCTATATCAACATGCTGATCTGGCCCATGAGAATGCTTGGCTGGCTTACAAACATGCTTGCCCAGAACGGTGCGTCAGCAAAGAGAATATTCGATATTATGGATACCAAGCCGGACATTAAAAATAATGATAATGCAGTAATTCCTGATGAAATAAATGGCCATATTGTATTTGATAACGTAAGCTTCAGGTACAATGATCAGGAAATACTGAAGAATTTAAACCTGAATATTAAACCGGGAAGTACCGTAGCTGTAATGGGTACCACCGGTTCCGGCAAGACCTCCATCATAAACCTTATCGGCAGATATTATGATGTATCTGAGGGTTCCATAACCATAGACGGTATTGATATCAGGGACATGGATTTAACTACACTGAGAAATCATATGTCAATTGTGCCTCAGGATACCTTCCTTTTCTCCGATACCATCAGTGAAAATATACGGGTAGGTAATAGAAAAGCCTCTATGGATGAAATTATCGAGGCATGTAAAAACGCCTGTGCCATGGAGTTCATTGATGAGCTTGAGGACGGCTTTGATACAATGATTGGCGAAAGAGGGATAGGCTTATCCGGCGGCCAGAAGCAGAGACTTGCCATAGCCAGGGCTCTTATAAGAGATGCTAGTATAATGATACTGGATGACGCTACTTCTGCCCTGGATATGGAAACCGAATACGAGCTCCTCAGAAATCTCAATAACCTCCACAAAAATGCTACCACTTTCATAATAGCCCACAGAATATCTGCAGTTAAAAATGCAGACATAATCCTGTATGTGGAAAATGGCAGAATAGTTGAAAAAGGAACCCATGCGGAGCTGCTTTCCTACCGTGGAAGGTATTACGATATATATTGCGATCAATTCAAAGACTTTGAAGATATGGAAAGCGAGGTGGTATAATGGCCAGAAATACTGTAAAACAGGACGAAGATGTTCAAAAGCGTTCCAAAACAGAAATTACCTTAAGGCTGTCTACGTATATGAAGCCTTACAAGCTGAAGGTCGTAATAGTTGTTGCACTGCTTGTCTTTGTTATGATTACCGGGATATTGAACCCATACCTGCTTAAAGTGGCCATTGACACCAATATAGGCAACAAGGATTTGAAGGGCCTCCTGATAATAGGCCTGGTAATGATTGTATTGAATTATCTTGCACTTCTCGCTTCAAGAGCGAGAATAAATGTGATGGCTTCCGTGACGAACAATATACTTGTAAATATCAGGCACGAGCTCTATACTCATATTCAGAAGTTGTCCTTTTCCTTCTTTGATAACAGGCCTGTTGGGAAGATTCTTGCCAGAGTAATTGGAGATGTAAATGCTCTTCAGGACCTCTTCAACAACAGTATAACGAGTTTTATACCTGAACTTTTAAGCCTGGTATGTGTAGCAATAATGATGTTGTCCATGAATTATAAATTGGCTCTGCTTGCCATGATAATTCTGCCCATTCTTGGAGCGGCCATGTTTTTTGTTGAAACCTTCAGCAGGAAGAGATGGCAGGAGTTCAGGAAAAAGCGTTCCAACATGAACGCCTTTACCCATGAAGACTTTTCCGGAATGAGGATAGTTCAGGGTTTTTCTGCGGAGAAACATACCTCCGACAGCTTCAGTTCCCTTGTCAGTGATATGATGGGCTCCTTTGTAAATGCAGTAAAGCTTAATGATACCTTCTGGCCCATGGTTGAGATATCCTGGGGAATAGGTTCCATCATAGTCTACTGGTACAGTGTTAAACTTATCGGTGAAAAAGGAATCACCATAGGAACAGTAATTGCCTTCACTTCCTACGTAGGTATGTTCTGGAGGCCAATCATGAATATCAGTAATTTCTATAACACTCTCATCACAAACTTTGCTGCTGCAGAGAGAATATTCGATATCATGGATATAAACCCTGACATAATCGACGCCGGCAGTGAAGTAAAAATGCCGAAGATTAAAGGCAATGTGGAATTTAAAAATGTCACCTTCTGCTATGATGAAGATGTACCGGTTTTAAATAATGTAAGCCTTAAGGTTAATGCCGGTGAAACCATAGCTCTCGTGGGGGCTACCGGTGCCGGCAAGACTACTATAGTAAACCTTATAAGCAGATTTTACGATTCTACCGAAGGTGTTGTTTTGATAGACGGGAAAAATGTGAAGGAAGTTGAACTTGAATCCCTGAGAAGTCAGATGGGTATCATGCTTCAGGACACCTTCCTGTTCTCCACAACAATAAAGGAGAATATAAGGTACGGCAAGCTGGATGCCACCGATGATGAAGTCATTGCTGCCGCCAAGGCGGTAAGTGCCCATGAATTTATAATGAAGCTTCCTAATGGCTATGATACCGATGTTAATGAAAGAGGTTCGAGGCTCTCCGTTGGTCAAAGGCAGCTTATATCCTTTGCAAGAGCGCTTCTTGCCAATCCGAGGATACTGATACTTGATGAGGCTACCTCCAATATCGATACGGCAACTGAGAGACTGGTGCAGAAGGGAATTCAAAAGCTTCTATTTGGAAGAACCTCCTTTGTAATAGCCCATAGATTATCCACCATACGAGATGCAAACCGTATAATGGTTATAGATGACGGAAGAATAAAAGAATGCGGAACCCATGAGGAGTTAATGCAGTTAAAGGGTATCTACTACAGTCTTTATATGTCACAATACAAGTTCCTTAATGAAGGCGCTTAATACTGAATATCAGCTAAAAAAGCCGGAAACAGATGCTCTGTTTCCGGTTTTTTTACTGCAAGCGGCATCTTGTATGCTGGAAACTTCCTTAACATTCCATAATCAAATCTCAGAAGAACTATAAAGTTCTTTGGGAAAATAACGAAAAGATTTATATAAACTATGGATTGGCTAGGAGGATATATATGGACTTTACAACTTTGATATTTATAATTATGGGCTTCGGCTCATTGGTAGGTGCTTTTGTTTTTGAAGGTGGACACCCTAGCGCACTCCTTGCTCCTACGGCTGCACTGATTGTTTTTGGGGGAACCATCGCCGCTGTTGGCATATCCTTTCCCTTCAGAGATGTAAAAAGAATTGGAAGGGTAATTAAAAATATATTCAGCCCCAGGAAAATTGACCTTGTTGGTTTGTTGATTTTCTTTAGGGACCTCTCCTACAAGACGAGGAAAACCGGCCTTTTGACGATAGAATCCGAAATTGCCACGGCAGACATTGACCCATTTATCAAGAAAGGCCTGCAGTTGGTGGTGGATGGAGTTGAGCCCTCAACGATACAGGGTGTGCTGGAAATGGACATAGAGCTGACTTCCGAAAGACATCACAGAGGTGCAGCAATGTTCGAAGCAGCAGGTGGCTTCAGCCCCACTATGGGTATAATCGGTACTGTTATGGGGCTAGTACATGTTTTGGGCAGCCTGGATGATCCAAAAAACCTTGGTCCAAAAATATCCGTAGCTTTTATAGCTACACTCTACGGAGTCGGCTTCGCCAATCTTCTTTGGCTGCCAATTGCGTCCAAGCTTAAGGCACTGGATGAAGAGGAGTTTAATGAGAAGAAGCTTATGATGGAGGCAATGCTGCTTATCCAATCAGGTATAAATCCAAATACCCTGGTGGAAAAACTTAAAGGTTTCCTTGATAAGAAGGAAATTGAGGAGTATGATAATTCAAATAAGGAGACGGAGTAATGAAGAAGAAGAAAGGGAAGGAACCAAATAATGAGCGGTGGCTGCTCACCTATTCTGACCTTATTACCCTGTTGATGATATTCTTTGTTGTAATGTATGCCACCAGCAATGTAGATGTAAATAAGTACAAACTTATAGCCCAGTCGCTAAATGCAGCCATGGGCGGTGGAGGTGCCAATGTTATACAGGTCGGCC
>JAUZPH010000278.1 GCA_030706065.1 Bacillota bacterium
ATTGCCAGGATTATGGAATGCAAATATATAAGGATGTTCAGCTTCTATATTCCAAAAGGGGAGGATCCCGCAAAATACAGGGAGGAAGTTATAAACAGATGGAAGAGGTTTGTCAAGGAGGCAGAAGGCAGCGGAATCATTCTTCTTCACGAAAATGAAAAAGGCATATATGGAGATACTCCGGAAAGATGTCTTGATTTACTCCAGGCCTTAAATTGCGACAATGTTAAAGGAATATTTGACTTTGCAAATTTTGTTCAATGTGACGTAAAAAACTATCCGGAAGCTTATGAATTACTTAAGGATTATATAGTATATGTTCATGTAAAAGATGCCGTATATAGTGACCATCACGTAGTACCGGCAGGAGAAGGCGACGGAAGTGTAGGGGATATTCTTAGGGAGTTATACAACAGAGGCTTTGAAGGATTTTTATCTCTAGAACCCCACCTGGGGGATTTTAAGGGCTTTGCAGCACTGGAGCCAAATTCACCGGGTTTCAACCTGCCGGAAGGCGGAGCAAGAAGCTTCGCTGTTGCAGTACAAGCCTTAAAAAAACTGTTGAATAATATTGAGATTTGATTAGGAGGGACAACTATGGAAAAGGTACGTATAGGAATTATCGGTATTGGAAATATGGGTACAAACCATGCAAAGAATTTGATGGAGGGTAAGGTACCAAATGCTGAACTGACAGCGGTATGTGATATAAGACCAGAAAGACTGGAGTGGGCCAGGGAGAGCTTCGGCGGCAAGGTCATGCTCTTTGATAATGTTGATGCCTTCTTTGACTCAAAAGCTTTTGATGCAGTCATGATAGCTACACCTCATTATGATCATCCCGGCCTGGCCATAAAGTCGCTGGGCTTTGGGTATCATACACTGGTGGAAAAACCTGCAGGTGTTTATACCAAGGCAGTAAGAGAGATGAACGAGGCTGCGTCAAAGAGCGACAAGGTTTTTGCCATTATGTTCAACCAGAGGACAAATCCTTTGTACAGAAAGCTTAAGGAACTTATAGAATCAGGAGAACTTGGAGAGCTTAAAAGGTCTGTATGGATTATAACTAATTGGTACAGGCCACAAAGCTATTATGATGCAGGGGGATGGAGGGCAACCTGGTCCGGTGAAGGAGGAGGAGTACTTCTGAATCAGGATCCCCATCAGCTGGATCTGTGGCAGTGGATTTGCGGAATGCCAAAGAGAGTCCGTGCCTTCATGTCCTTCGGAAAATATCATGATATAGAAGTGGAAGATGACGTTACAGCCTATGTAGAGTACGAAAACGGAGCTACCGGCCTCTTTGTAACTTCCACGGGAGAAGCCCCCGGAACCAACAGGCTGGAGGTTACCGGTGACAGAGGGAAGGTTGTTATTGAAGATGATACGCTGACTTTCTGGAGGCTGCGTGTATCGGAAAGAGATTTTAACAGGGACTTTAAAGGCGGCTTTGGGAGTCCCGAGTGCTGGAAATGTGAAATTCCAATACAAGGTGAAAATTCTCAGCATATAGGAATAATGAAGAATTGGGTTGATGCCATTCTAAGGGGCACCGGGCTTACTGCACCTGCTGAAGAGGGAATCAGGGGCCTGACAATATCCAATGCCATGCATTTATCTGCCTGGACTGACAGCTGGGTGGAAATTCCCTTTGATGAAGATCTGTTCTACGAGAAGCTCAAAGAGAGAATAGACAATTCTACATTTAAAAAGAATGTCAAGGATGTAACTCTTGATGTTACCGGAACACATTAACTGCCCTTATGCTCTTGCATTTGGCTGCAAAGCTTGCAGGCCTGGATTTAAAGAAAGGTGATGACTCATGAAAAAATTGCGTTCAGCCATAATAGGCTGTGGAAATATACATGTAAATCATGCAAAGGCCCTGATGAACAGTGATTTTGGAGAACTGGCTGCGGTGGTAGATATAAATGAGAACAGGGCAAAGGCGGCTGCAGAAAAATATAACTGCAAATATTATTTGGATTATAAAGAAATGCTAAAGGACAACAATATTGATGTAGTTCATATCTGTACACCACATTTTCTTCATTCGACCATGGCAATAGACAGCATTGCCGCCGGAAAGCATGCCCTGGTGGAAAAACCTGTGGCTGTCAGTGTTGAAAGAGCAATGGAAATGATAGCAGCAAAAGATAAATATAAAAAACACCTGGCTGTTGCTTTTCAAAACAGGTATAACAATACTTCCCTTAAGGCCAAGGAAATTATAGAGCAGGGCACGCTGGGGAAAGTCAGAGGGTTAAAAGCCATAGTAACCTGGAGCAGGGACAAGAATTATTATTTGAATGATGAATGGAGAGGCAAGTGGGAAACTGAAGGCGGCGGAGTACTTATCAATCAAGCTATACATGATTTGGATTTATTGCAGTGGTTCGGCGGGCCAATGGACAGCATAAAGGGTAATGCGGATCTGAGGGTATTGAATGACGTAATAGAAGTGGAGGACACTGCCGATGCTACCATAAGATTCAAAAGTGGCGCAGTAGGAATCTTCTATGCAACTAACTGCTACAGCATGAACTCCTCTGTTTTAATTGAAATTCATTTGGAGGACGGGATGCTCAGAATTGAGGAAGGTGAGCTGTTCCTGATCCGTGATGGAGCTAAAACCCTCCTGTGCAGCGATACATCTTCGGATTCCACAGCAAAGAGCTATTGGGGAGAAGGACACAGGAAGATGATAAAGAGTTTTTATGAAAGCATAATGAATGACGATACCAAGGGATATGTAACCGGGGAGGAAAGTATAAAATCACTGCAGATAATAGAGGGAATTTATAAGTCTTCCTTAAATAAAGAAATTGTATTGAGGTAATCATTTGATTCTGAAATATGATATTGCAATAATGAAAAACAGAAAAGAAGAACCAGGGATTGCATACCGGAGTGATATCTGGATATATTAAGAGAAGTTAATACAAATAATATCAATCTATATATGATGTGGTCAAAGTCAGGGATGGTAAGGGAGACATCAAACAGATATAATTGATTAAAAAGAGACAGAGGAGAAGTTTTATGGGTATAACTGTACAGGAAGCTTTAGCACTTGATATTCTTAATGGATTTAAAGTTGTTGCCGGCAGGAAAGGCCTTTCCAGGGAGATTAATCATGTAGCGGTCTGGGACTATGAAACCGCTGAATTGATAGAAAAAAATTTCAGCTCAGAGGATTTTGCATTGAGTACTCTGGTGGCCATAAGAGATGATGTCGGAAAACTATATGAGGTTGTTGAAAGAATGATTGCGGTAGGAATAAGCTGTCTTGCAATCAAGAACGTGTATTTTGACCATATACCCCAGGAAGTTCTTAGTCTCGCAGATAAAAACCAATTTCCTATCATGATATTTACCGGTACCTTTACGGAAGATGTAATTGTATATGTCACAAAAGCTATTAACGATAAGAAAAGATATGACAATTTAGCTTCCATCATAGACAATATTATATATGGCGATTTAAATGAAGCGGGCATAAGAAAATTAGCGCTCGGTATCAATATGAATTTTAAAGAAAAAAGCATAGTGGCCTTTTGCAAGAAAATAGAAAGAAAAACTGTGGATATAAGAAGCTTTTCAGAAAAGGAGATGGAAGAAGCCTTCAGCAGAGTTATACTGTATAAAAATGGCTACTTAGTCATTAATACCTTTGAAAAAGACCAGCAGAAGGATATTGAGAAAACCTTCCTGAGGCGGCTGGAGTGGTGGGGATTCGACCATAAGGAATATGTTATAGGCATAGGCAGCTTGTATGATAATTTGGGCAACCTTAACAAATCCATACAGGAAAGCCTGTATGCTTTTAAATATGCAGAGGCTTATAAAAAAGATATTTCACTTTTCCATGAGCTCGGTATAAACAAGATGCTTCTGCCCATTTTGGATAACCCATGGGTCATTAAGTATTATAACGAAATGATAGAACCTTTGATTGCCTATGATAAAAACAATGAAACGGAATTATTGGACACTGCTGTAAAATACATTGAAAATAACGGTGATATCAAGGCTACGGCGGAAGACCTGTTTCAGCATGGCAATACAGTGAGGTACAGGATAGATAAAATTAGTAAAGTATTATACGGTAATGGCAAGTGTGAACATTTCTACGAAGAGCTTGCAGCAGCTGTAAGAATATATATTTTAAAGAAGGGGCCTTTGTAAATTTTACAAAGAAGCTCCTTTTTTAATTTAAATTGTTACAAAGCTCTAGTGTCCATAAAAGGTGTATTATATGCATGAAGGAATAATATCATTTATTTGAAAATTTAAAGGTTTTAGAATTTATACAGATGCGGAAATTTAAACCTTTAGTTTTCGCCGGAGAAAATATCGAATCTTCACCGATTTTTCCGGATGTAAAATTTCAACAAATTATAATTAGAAATTAGAAGAAATTTTACATCCTGGATAAATTCAGATATAAATTACCGCATCTAGATTGCATAATGGAGGACAGAATATGAAGCAGCTGAAAATAGCTTGTACTGAGCAGACTAAAGAATACATATCTACAGGCAGAGGCTTGGTAGATGCCGGAGACACTGATTACACGGATGTTGCTGCCGTTGTAGTAACTGATTCGGACACCAGATTTATCGAAGAAGTCTATAATACAAAGTTTGGCATCCCTGTTTTTGTAGTTTTAAAAGACAAGGATAAGCTCGACAGTGAACTGGCAAAAAAGGTTTACCGTGTAATCGATACAAACAGCTCCGATTTAAATCTATATTCCAGGGAGATTGAAACAGCCGCCGGCCAGTATGAAGAAAGCGTGCTGCCGCCTTTCTTCAGGGCACTCAGCGATTATGTGGAAAGAGGCAATATGCAGTTTGACTGCCCCGGACACCAGGGAGGCCAATATTTCCGCAAGCATCCGGCGGGAAGATATTTTTATGATTTTTATGGGGAGAATATTTTCCGCTCCGATATCTGCAATGCGGATGTAGCTCTGGGAGATCTTCTCATTCATGAGGGTAAAGCTGTGGATGCCCTGCAGCATGCTGCCAGAGTGTATAATGCGGACAAGACCTATTTTGTTATGAATGGTACGAGTACTGCCAATACAGTTGCTATCAATGCAATTGTTGCACCGGGGGACTTGGTGCTATTTGACAGAAATAATCATAAATCCGTATATAATGCAGCCCTGGTACAGTGCGGAGGTAATCCGGTGTACCTTGAAACCGCCCGTAATCCTTTTGGATTCATAGGCGGCATTGATGCACACTGCTTTGAGGAAGCTTATCTACGAGGCGAAATAGCAAAAGCGGCTCCGGAAAAAGCCGGAGATAAAAGGCCTTTCAGATTGGCGGTTATCCAGCTTGGAACCTACGATGGTACTATTTATAATGCAAGACAGGTTGTTGACAAAATAGGGCATCTCTGCGATTATATATTATTTGATTCGGCCTGGGTGGGCTACGAACAGTTCATCCCAATGATGAGAGATTGTTCCCCGCTTCTCCTGGACCTGGATGAAAACGATCCGGGAATATTGGTTACACAATCTATTCA
>JAUZPH010000279.1 GCA_030706065.1 Bacillota bacterium
CAATTCACCTCACTAAAATATTTAATTCCAGTAGTAGAAGTCAATATCTTTGACCTCTTCAAGCCTTATATCAAGTATATCCTGAAGTTTGCACAACTCTGAAGATGGACCGGTAATTCGAAGCCCATATACTTTGAGTCCGTTATCTATAATATATTTAGCCCTGCTTCCTACGCTGTTATCCAGTCGCTGAAATTTTAGAAGGCTCTTATCGGCAGAGATATATTTCTTGTGCGCATCCAGCCATTTCAATTCTTCAATTATAGATTTACTGTAGTCTGAAACATTTGAGTTGCTGAACTCGATTGTATTGGGGTTATTTGGACTGTACAGCTTTCCCGGTACACCCCACTGAATATATTGATTTTGACCTGAGCTCATGTTTGTAGGTCTAGTACCCTCACCTCCGCATTCCACTGCCATCCACACAACTTTCAAATCCAGTCCCTTTAATACAGCAGCAGTCTCTTCCAGGTTCAAAACAGATTTCAACGATATATCAACAGCAGCTACTGTAGTATCGCCATTCCTGGTAAGAATTTTATTTGCAGCAGCGGATGTGCGCTCGCTTAAAAACTCATCAGAAACCTTCACATCCGGATGGACAAATTGAGATAAATGAGGGGCAGGGCTTTGGTAAGTGCCTGTAACCATGTCAAAGCTTCTGGTAACTTCAGCTGAGTTCTTTATCTTTATGCCTGTTACATCGCAGGTATACGCCGACACATTAAAGCTGTACTCTCCAAAGGAGGCTAAAGTATTTCCATAACCGCCAACCTGTGATGGAGAGGTAAATTGTGTAATATCCACCAGAGACCTCGTTATATCAGGTACCGCAGGGTATCTTACAGACCTTAATATGCCGGGTATTGCAGCGCAGAAAATCCCAACCAGGATGATGAGGGATGCTAATATGGTGGTTATAACCTTTAGAATCAAGGCCTTTCTGGCTTTATTCAGCATTCTCCCGGTATCCTGTAACTTGTGGCTGCCTGAATTGTTAAAGATGGGTTCCTCCAATTCTTCTAAAGCCTGCCTACAGTCTGGGCAGGTACTTATGTGTTTTGATATTTCGAGCTTATCTTCCATACTGCATTCGCCTGCAAGGTACTGCGGAAGTTTATTTTTAATATCACTGCAATTCATAAAAATCCTCCATTTCAAAAATATTAGAGCTCACTTTTGTAAAGTTCCCTGAATTTGCTCCTTGCCCTGTAAAGGGTGACCTTTACCTGTTCACGGCTCATTCCTGTCATTCTTGATATCTCATCATAAGACAGCTCTTTAAATTCTCTAAGCTCCAGGATTTGCCGGTAGCTGTCATTAAGCTTGGATAAGACCCTTTTGACGTCGGATGCCTCATCAGATTTAATAAGGCCAGAATCCGGACTGTTTGTACTATCTTCCATGTCATTCTCAAGGTCTTCAGTGTACTTATACTTATTCTGTTTTTTTATATAGTCAAAGAATAAATGCCTTGCTACGGTATAAAACCAGGCATAACTCAATTCTCTTTTGTCAATAAGGAGTTGTTCCAGTGCCCGGCAGAAGGTTTCCTGGACTATCTCCTCCGCAATATGCCTGCTGCTTGACAGCTTCATAATATAGCCGTATAGTCTATCTTTTATATCACTGTAGAGCTCTTCCAGTTCGGGCACCGTCTCACCGCCTTTCATCTATATAACTTTTAAAATATTAAAAGGTTACAGTACAATAGAAAAAAATGTTATAATTGTACCAGACTTGTAAGTTATTCTCTATAAAATCCGATTATCCTTCATATCCAGTTGGAGGTATCGGTCATGCAAAGGGCATTGATACACATTTCAGTGGAACGGCGAATTCCTTGGGAGATACAGTTCAGGAGGAATTGACGGGCGGTCTTTAGATAAAAAGTAGAAGTTTTTAATGCTTGACTGAAGACGAGCCTGTATGTTAAAAGCAGACAGATGGTTTTCAGTATAAATACTTTTAAGGGGATATGCTATGAATATCAGGAAAATGAGCAAGGTTAAAAAAGTGGTTTTAATTACCGTCAGTTTATTTGTATTATATATTCCTACATGGTTTATATATACAAGATTCTGCCTGGCAAAGTACGAAGTAATAGATGGAAACACAATAAGGTACAAAAATTATGTCTATGTCAGAAAAGATTCTCTTTCTGAAACCGACGATAAAAACCTTGGCAAGACCATTGGTGTTGCAGTTGATGAAAAGAGAACAATAACTGACTATATATGGCCCTTTTGGGTTATGGAATACAGAGATGACAAGGAACATAGCCGCATTTTTGTAAGAGAGCTTATGGATTTAGGGAGTGTATATACGAAAAAGCCGGATTAGCAGCATAGGGTGAATTAATGTGGTAAGTAAAGACCGCCAGTGCCACATACAAATGTGAGACAGGCGGTCTTTTTATTATCTTGGAAGCTCTAAAACAGCTCCTCTGTTTCCTGAGGTTACCAGTGCGGCATATCTTGCCAGTACTCCGGTGGTAATTTCCGGTTTTCTTGGTTTCCAGTTTGCTCTTCTTCTTGCCAGTTCTTCACCGCTTACAACAAAGTTGATTGTATTGGCAGGAATATCAATCTGAATGATATCTCCTTCTTCAATTAGTGCAATATTGCCTCCAACAGCGGCTTCTGGAGAAACGTGGCCAATGGATGCACCTCTGCTGGCACCACTGAAACGTCCGTCTGTTACAAGGGCAACAGTACTTCCCAAGCCTCTTCCCATAATGGCTGAGGTTGGATTCAGCATTTCTCTCATACCGGGACCCCCTTTTGGGCCTTCGTAGCGTATAACAACAACATCACCATCTACAATCTTTCCTGAGTTGATAGCCTTTAGTGCGTCTTCTTCACAATCAAAGACTCTGGCAGGGCCTTCATGTTTCAACATTTCCGGTGCAACAGCTGAACGCTTGACTACACAGGAATTCGGAGCAAGGTTTCCTTTAAGAACAGCAATTCCACCGTTCTCACTGTAAGGATTTTCAGCAGGCCTGATTACATCGTGATTTCTATTGATACAGCCTTTGATGTTTTCAGCCACAGTTTTGCCTGTACAGGTAATCAAATCTGTCTTTAAAAGGCCAAGTTTACTTATTTCATCCATAACGGCATAAATACCGCCGGCTTCATTCAGATCTTCAATGTAAGTATGGCCTGCAGGTGCCAGGTGACAAAGGTTAGGTGTTTTTGCACTTATTTCATTGGCCATATCAATATCCAGTTCAATTCCTGTTTCATGTGCAATTGCCGGCAAATGGAGCATGCTGTTTGTACTGCAGCCGAGAGCCATGTCCATAGTAAGTGCATTCTTAAAGGCATCCAGAGTCATTATGTCCCTTGGCCTTATATTCTTTTCAAGAAGTTCCATAATCTTCATTCCTGCATGCTTTGCTAAACGGATTCTCTCAGAATAAACTGCAGGTATTGTTCCGTTTCCCTTGAGGCCCATTCCAAGAACTTCAGTTAAGCAGTTCATACTGTTGGCGGTATACATACCGGAACAGGAACCGCAGGTTGGGCAGGCCTTGTTTTCAAACTCTTCCAGCTTTTCTTCGGTCATCTTTCCTGCATTAAAGGCTCCTACAGCCTCAAACAAACTTGAAAGGCTTGTCTTACATCCGTCGACCTTTCCTGCAAGCATCGGGCCTCCACTTACAAAGATTGTAGGAATGTTGACTCTTGCAGCAGCCATTAAAAGGCCGGGTACATTCTTATCGCAGTTAGGTACCATTACAAGAGCATCAAAGGCATGTGCCAGTGCCATTGCTTCCGTTGAATCTGCAATGAGCTCTCTTGTAACCAGTGAATATTTCATTCCTACATGTCCCATTGCTATACCGTCACAAACTGCGATGGCCGGGAAAACAATCGGTGTTCCGCCTGCCATTGCCACACCCATTTTTACTGCTTCAACGATTTTGTCCAGATTCATGTGCCCGGGTACAATATCGTTCTGTGAGCTTACAATACCTATAATAGGTCTTTCCATTTCTTCTTTAGTAAGACCAAGAGCATTTAACAAAGAACGATGGGGAGCACTTTGACTTCCTCTTTTTACTGAGTCGCTTCTCATAACTATACCATCCTTTCAATATATAATAATTTATAAAAGTAACATATTATCACATGTGTTGTCTAACAATATTGTACGTTGTATGATGTCTCCTGTCAATTTAAATATTACGTTTTTTAACGGAGACTAACGACAAAAAAGGAGCAATAAAAGCAAAGTGTCATTTCCAGCAGATTACTGAAAACAACACTTTTATCATAACTTTATTCTTCTTCAATGCCGAAGCCTCTCATTGCATGTATAATATGTAGCTTCATGGCAGTTTCTGCTCCAAGGGCATCCCGGCTGGATATGAAATCCATTATCATCCTGTGGTCATTTATAGTATCCTGTATCATCACCGGGTTGTCATTTGATAAAATAACTCCTTTATTAATTGCATTATAAATAATCGGCATAAGTTTATTTATGAACTCATTATGGGATGCTGTAGCAATGGAATTGTGAAAGGCCTGTTCAACCTCTGTACGGTCTTCCTGCTTTAAAATCATTCCTTCTTCAAGCTTCCCATAGTGTATAATTCTTTCAATTTCCTTGTCAGTGCCGCGCTTTGCAGCATAATATGCAATTTTCGGTTCAAATATGAGTCTTATTTCATACAGGTCCTTTAAGTTAAGCCGTACATTGGAGAGCACTCCCAGGCCAAAGCTTTCATTGAGGTCATTGTTGTCAGCTATGAAAGTTCCTTTTCCACGCCGGATCTCCAGCACATTGTGGGCAACCAAGATCCGTATAGCTTCTCTCAAGGTGGTCCGGCTGATTCCCAACTCCGAAGACAGTTCATTCTCATTGGGAAGCTTATCCCCTGTGGCAAATCTTTTATCTATAGTGATCATTGCCAGAATATCATCGGCAACTGACTCGGCCAGGATCTTTTCTTTCTTCGGCACTGTAATACCCCCTTGTAATTCTTTGGCGTGGGTAACAATTATCAATTGCTATATCTCCCATATTCCTTTTTTGGACAAAACAATTTTTAATTGCTTTTTCTCCAGTGTTCCTTTATAGCTATATTTCAGTAAATTTTAAAGCACATACAATTTTAACAGATGATAGCTTAAAAGCTTCTTCAGTAATACATTTAGGATACAACAAATAGTATTTTTTTTCAAGCAAGGCCTCGTATAGTATCGAGTTTTTGGGTTGTCCATTCTTATTATAGAAAAAACAGGTGAAAACCAGGAACAGAAACAACTGAGTTTGTATATATTATAAAGGATATTTATATTGGCAAGCAGGGGGAATGGCAACCTTGGTATCTCTAAAATCATTAATAGACAAGTATACTGATTCGGGCGTATCACTATGAGAAATCAGTAGAAAAAGAGAGAACAGTATAGATACGTTGGAACAATCTGTTTAAATAACTGATCAGTAGGAATGTTGAAGTAACATGTATGTTAATATAACAAAGGTCGCCGACAAGAAGCGACAAAATGTCATGAATGAAC
>JAUZPH010000028.1 GCA_030706065.1 Bacillota bacterium
CAGCACTCTTTCTGGCTGTTACCCCTGTTTTTGTGGCAGACAGCAGAAACAATACCGTTGACAACTTTCTGGTCATGGTTTTGTTATTTGCCTGCTGGGTTCTCTCGATAGCCGCAGAGAAAGGCAGGCTGAAATATCTTACATGGAGCATGGCCCTCGTAGGCATAGGCTTCAACGTTAAAATGCTTCAGGCTTATATGATAATCCCGGCAGTATATATAACTTATCTGCTTACCACGGCGGCTTCCTTTAAAAAGAGAATCCTTCACCTGGCAGCAGGCACCGTCGTACTTGTAGCCGTTTCGCTGTCCTGGGCCCTCATTGTGGATGCCGTTCCTGCAGGAAGCAGGCCCTATGTTGACAGCAGTACCAATAATACCGAAATGGAGCTTATTGTTGGACACAATGGTACAGAAAGGCTCAATTTTGGCACAAGTACTGACGGCCGCGGAGGCGGGGGCTTTGGAGGAGGCTTCGGCGGTGGCATGCAGTTCCCGGGACAGCGCGGAAATCGAAACGGCTCCGGCCAAAATCAAGGCTTCTCTGGCGGCGGTCAGGGTGGATTCGGTATGGGAATGCCCGGAGGAGGTGCCGCCCCCATGGGATTTGGCGGAAGCCTGCAGGGTTCCTTTGGCGCTCAGACTCCCGCCGGCATAACAAGATTATTCTCAAGAAATATTCTTTCGGATCAGATAGTTTGGTTCATCCCCCTTGCAGTACTTGGGTTTATAGCCGCAGCTATCAGGGAAAAACTCCTGTTCCGTATGAATACCAGGAAGAAGCAGGTACTCACCCTGCTGTTCATGTGGTTCCTTCCTGAGTTTATATATTTCAGCTTTAATAACGGCCTCTTCCATTCCTACTACCTAACAATGCTTGCACCACCAATTGCAGGCCTGGCCGGTATAGGAGTTGCTGTAATGTGGCAGTTCTACAAGGAAGGCGGCTGGAAAGCCTGGTTCCTGCCGATATCGCTTATGGCAAATGGGGCCATGGATTTATTGATGATTTCTTACTTCACAGATTATTCCAGTACTATTGATATCCTCAGGACATTGGTCATCATATTATGTTTTACAGCTTCAATCGTACTGGCTGTACTCAACCTCACAAGGAAGCTTACAACCTGCGAGAGCAGCGAAGGTATAAAATCGGATAGAACAATCAATGTGAAAAGAGCCCTGCTCTCCCTGGCGCTTGCTGGAGTTATTGTTACTCCCTTTGCCGGTTCTGCCGCCGCGCTTACCACTTCGGTGAACAGTTCAATGCCGGCAGCGGGCCTGGAGCTTATGTCCAATAGTTCTGGACAGGGCCAGAGGATGAACAATAATTTCCCGGGTAATGGTCAGGAGGGAAGCAACTCTGCTATGACAGACTTTCTGCTTAAGAATAAAACTGCCAAACAAAAGTATCTCCTTGTAGTTTTCAACTCAAATTCCGCTTCAAATATCATAATAAATACCGGTGAAGCAGTAATGTCCATTGGCGGTTTCATGGGCAATGTCGATGCAATCTCCCTTGATGAGTTCAAGCAGCTTGTTAAGAACGGAGAAGTGAGATATGTTATGGCCGGCGGCATGGGCGGCGCAGGAAGAGGTTCAAACAGTGCCATAATGAGTTGGGTGGAACAAAACGGTACTCTCGTGTCTTACGGTGAAAATAATAGTGGGAACAGCAGTTCAAGTACAGGTAACCAGCGTGGCAGCTTTAACAGGGGCGGCGCCTCCGGTCAGCTATATGATTTAATAAATCTTACTGATACCCCCTTAAAGTAATGGGCTGTTACCGTATAATTTAATATAGAAAGCTTTCCCTAACCCCTTCCCATGAAAAACCGGAGATCATGTCTCCGGTTTTTTTATTATTTATTAAGGAGCCGTGTACTTGAAGTGCGGCTCCTTTACCATTATGTATTATGATTGCTGACCCATGGGACTGTAGTGCGGGTCTATGAATAGATTATATATATCATAATTTATTATTAAATTCCGTACCATCAAGGTCTTCTTTTCAGTAACCTTGTTCTTGTTTTTCACCAACTCTACAAGATTTAAAGTCAGAAAGTTACTGCTTGTACAACTATTGCATCTTGACAAAATAACCTGAAGATATCTTGCATCCCCCGAATTGCTTCTCGGCGCTGCAAGAAGGCTGCTGAAGTCCCCTGCCTCCATTTGTCCCTTGATTACGGATACCGGTGCAATCATTTGAATATTGGGAAGCTTCACCTTTGATTCCACCCACTGATAGCATCTTTCACAGAAGGGTGTTTCCGCTATCTCGCTTCTTGCTATAAATGCTCCAAAGAATATTATTACGGCGCCCTCTATCAGCCATATTATAAGCAAGGGTGTACCGGTTACCACTGTACCTTTAAAGGACCATGCTCCCTCTTCCAAAATAATAGATAGCCAGAATTTCATTTCTGAAAGTGACATAGTCCAAATTCCCTGCTTGCTGTAGGCGAAAAGCCAGGTCACCCACTGTGCATATTCTGCCAGAAGTCCTGCAAGAACAGCCAGTATAAAAACCAAATTTGCATTTCTGATCTTCCCTTTTTTAGCTCCTATTGCTACTGCATAGCCTACTAATGCACTGAATCCAATGCATATTAAAAAATTCAAATAGACAAAGGGTATATATGCAATTGCATAGCTGTAAATAAAGCTGCCGACTACAGCGGCAATGGTACCAAAAAGAAGAGACGATATGATTCCGGCAGGATTAATCCCCCCTTCGTGCTTGTAATAGATTTGTCTTTCCATGATTAATAACAACCCCCTATAAATCTGGTATTATTACAAATATTCACACACGACTATTTTACCATATTATGTAATAAAGGAACATATCTTTTATATATAGAACACACTAAAACGCTCACATTGTGCCGAGAAAAAATATCCAATCTCAAAAATTTTCTGCGATGGCAGAATGTAATAGGCTTTGTGTGTTCTATATAGAAATATTTTACCCTTAACAAGCGGTTGGTCAGTCACCCTTTCCCTCTAAATAAACATCCTCATAAGCTCCACGCTTTCACCTTCACCAAATTCCAATATGTAGATATCCGGGTTCTGAAGATTTCTCCAGGTACTGAAGCCGACGCTGCTGTCAAAGTGCTTAAGAATTAGCGTCATTATTGCGCCATGGGTAACCACTGCAATATTATCCTTATCACTTTTAAGAGTTTCCTGAATAGCTTGTACACCTCTGGTCATCACTTCTTCCGAGGTCTCCCCGCCTTCATAACGTATCGAAAGGTCGTCAAAGGAACATTTCAATTTATACATCCACCTGTCCAAATTTCCTTCTGCCATTTTCTTTTCTCTCAATCTGTCATCAAGCTCGATTTCCAGCACGCTCCATACGGCAAAAGGTTCTATGGATTGAACCGCCCTTTTATATGGGCTTGATACTATGTATTCAATTCCCTTGTTTTTCAATATCTCACATAGTTCATGTGCTTTTCTGCAGCCTTCTATGGAAAGCTCCGCATCAGGTTCTTGTCCAACTGCCTCACAGTGTCTGATCAGGTATATTTTTTTCAATCCGCTCAGATCCTTTCGCTCATTATATTCATTATTCGGTGATGCCTTATCAAAGCCTATATAGTCCCTTTTTAAATTGACTGCTATACTTCGAGGTAGAACAAATGATTCTATATTGATGTGTGAGTTTATAATTTAATTTATCACCTCCGAAAAGTCGGTGAAGATTCGATATGTTCTTCGTTGAGTTTGTTAAGGTTTAAACTCACGCATCTTTATATACTCAAATTCAATTAATTTACATACCAATTATAACACCAATTTACATATACTGTGTGGCTAACTTAACCGCCGTTATACTCTATACATTAATATATATAACTTGTCCTATACTTATAACTTTCCGGCTTATATATTCCTTATAAATACTTGGATTCTAAATATCGAAGAAATAAAAAACACAGACTCTCTCATGTGAAAGTGCCTGTGTTTTTTAAACTCTCTTAGTTATAAAACTGCTTCAATATCTGGTATGCCAGCTTCCTGTGAGACTTGTCCGCTGACAGCAGCCCCTTGAGGTTGTAGCCCTTCTGATATTTGTTTGTCCTTCTGGGGCTTCTGAAATCATACAATATCCACGGGCTCACTCCTTTAATATATGGAACACTGCTGATTATATCAAGCTGCCTTCTGTAGACATCCGCTTGGCAATCCTCGGTGAAGAATTCATCTGTTGTACCCATATGCCCCGAAAGAGCCTCCGCACCAAACTCAGTGATGACAACTGGCCTGTCCGGTTTACTGTTCCTGCAGGTCTCTAAAAGCTCCTCATAATCCCCTTGATACCAGCCGTAATATTCATTAATCCCTATTATATCAAGATACTGAATAAGTCTGTCGCTTATCATTCTTGCTTCCGTGTTGATAAAGCAGCCGGCAGTGACAAGCCTTGTGTTATCCATAGTCTTGGCGGCATCCACCAGTTCCTTCATAAAACTCAATCTTGCATCTGTATCTATATTCTGATTTCCAATGGACCATATGACAACGCTGGCTCTGTTATAGTCCCTGATTATCAGCTCCCTCAGCTGGTTCTTTGCATCCTCCAGGGTTACGGTGTTATCAAAGTCGATGGCCCAGTTCACGGCAATTTCCTCCCAAAGCATGATACCAAGCTTGTCTGCAAACTCTGTGACCTTCTCCGAATGAGGACACTGTGTAAGCCTCATGTAATTGCAGTTCATCTCCTTTGCAAGCTTGATATTTTCTATAAGTTCTTCTTCACTCAAAGCCTTGCCGTTTTCAACGCTGTCCTCATGGCAGCATATACCCTTCAAATATATTTTTCTTCCGTTCAGATATATTTCTCTGCCGCTTACGGTTATTTCCCTGAAGCCAACCTTGTCCATTACAGCATCCTGTTCATACTCCACCTTCACCTCATAAATTGTAGGATTGTCCGGAGTCCAGGGCTGCAACTGAGTCTTAAGCTCTACCTCGCCCTTTCCGTTAACAACGTTGAATTCCTTCTTTATATTCAGATCCGGTATATCTAATCTTGCCTTTCCATTTAGGTTGTCTCCATCCACTTCTATGGAAACCCTGATTTTTTGAAGGTTTGTCCCCTCAACAAGGTTTGCTCTGAAGGACCTTATAAAGGTTTCAGGCAGCCTTATTAACTCCACATCCCTGTATATTCCTCCGTAATTGAACCAATCCATATTATCCGTCGGGACATTTTCTCTCCTTCTCACATTGTTCACCACTACGTGAATCCTGTTTTCCTTTTGGAGATAATCCGTCACCTCAATATAGAAAGGTGTCCCTCCACCTTTGTGAAAGGCAACAAACTGCTTGTTCAAAAATATACGGCATTCATAATTAACGGCTCCGAACTTTAGATATACCCGGTCCTCATTCTTCCTTACATATTTAAAGGTCCTTGTATATACTGCCGTACCTTCATAGTAGAAGTATCTGTTATCAGCCATATTCCAGCAGGCAGGGACGTACATCTCCTCCCAATCGTCAAAGCTGAAGTCGCAGGGTATATCCCTCCCCTCACAGTCTCTGGTCTTCTCCTTAAACCACTCCGCCCTAAGGAAGGCATCATAGGGGTCCACTTGAAAGTTCCAGTAACCGTTTAACCTTTCCTTTAATCTGAACCTGTCATATATCATACTGCCATAAGTGATTAGGTTATGGCTGAATTTACTGTAGTATTCATTATTGTATATCTGCTTTATATAACTGTTGCCATTAGTCTGCATAATTCCCTCCTGAAATAAAGCACTGCAATTTTTTATTCATCCAAGTTATTATATCACTTTATATGAACAATTTCATTCAAGTAAACGTTTATAAACCTCCAAATAGTCTTTTTACAGCCAGATAGTATGTCCTTTATGAAGGTTTTCTTGCATATTCAAAGCTGTTACATGGAAAAAGAGACTGCCTTTTGATGGACAATCCCTTTTGTTTTCTCCATATTTAATAAGCCGGCCGCCCTTCCTGATGTACCGTATCCATATTACCGAACTTACTGTATTGACCAAGCCATGCCAGCTTAACGGTACCTACCGGGCCGTTTCTTTGCTTGGCTATGATAACTTCACCTATATTTCTTTCTTCGGTATCCTTATTGTAATATTCATCTCTATAAAGGAACATAACCACGTCGGCGTCCTGCTCTATGGAACCGGATTCTCTAAGGTCCGACAGCATTGGCCTGTGGTCCGCTCTTTGCTCCGGTGCACGGGAGAGCTGTGACAGTGCAACTACCGGACACTGCATCTCCTTGGCCAGAGCCTTTATGGATCTGGATATTTCAGAAACCTCCTGCTGTCTGTTATCACTGCCGGAGCTTCCGGACATAAGCTGGAGATAGTCGATCATTATGAGGTCTATTCCATGCTCCATCTTTATTCTTCTGCATTTTGACCTCATTTCCATTACAGTAACACCGGCAGTATCATCGATATATATCTTGGCTGCTGCCAGCGGCCCTGCAACGCGTGCTATACTTTCCCAGTCCTTGTCATCCAGGTTGCCGGTTCTGAGCTTCTGGAAATCAACACTTGCCTGAGAACAAAGGAGCTTGTATGCAAGCTGTTCCTTTGACATTTCCAAAGAGAATATAACTACACTTTTTCCGCATTTAAGTGCAGCATGCTCACACAAGTTAAGGGAAAAGGTTGTTTTACCCATAGATGGCCTGGCTGCAACAAGCACCATATCGCCCTTTTGAAAACCGGAAGTTTTGGCATCCAGGTCTCTAAAACCGGACGGAACTCCTGTAAATTGACCCTTATTCTGAAACAGTCTTTCTATTTCTGCAAAGCCTCTTTCAAGTACTGCACTTATAGGTTCAAAGTCATTGGTAGACCTCTTTTCCGCTATATCAAAGATTTTCTTTTCTGCAGAATCCAGTACATCGGGGACCTCATTCTGTTTTTCATAACAGTTTTCTATTATTTCCGTAGAAGCCCTTATAAGCTTTCTGAGCATAGATTTCTCTTCAACAATCTTTATATATGAGTGCAGATGTGCTGTAGTAGGTACTGACTCACTTATCTGGGATATATAAGTGATACCGCCTGCTGCCTCCAGCTTATCTGCAGCCTTTAAATGCTCAATGAGGGTTATGAGATCTATAGGAGAATCCTTCTGGAACAATTCAAGTATGGCCGAAAATATGACCTTGTGGGAGTCCCTGTAGAAATCCTCACTTTTTAAGACTTCCACCGCCTGAGCAATGGAAGCCTTATCAATGAGCATTGAACCAATAACAGACTGTTCTGCTTCTATATTCTGAGGAAGGCTTCTAAGTATGGGAGCGGGAGCTGCCGGCGTATTATTACTGTGGCTGCCGGTAAACTGTTCGTTGTTTTCCATACTTCATCTCTCCTAATTAGTTTGTAATGGAATCTCCTATTAAATTATAATCATTAATCCCATTATAAATATATTTCTTATCTGGTATTCATAAGTTTGTCTACTAAAATACATATTTCATAAGTTCATCTATATCGGTAACAGCTTTAACATCTATATCTGTAAGTCCTAACGGTACTTCCTTAAAGTTGTCCTCAGGAACCAGCACAAGCTTTATGCCCTTTCTTCTTGCGCCATATACCTTTTCGAAGATACCGCCAACCGGCTTTATCTTTCCTCTGAGGGATATTTCCCCGGTAATAGCCACATCCTGTCTTACAGGTTTGTTTAGCAGGGCGCTTATTATACAGATGGTGATGGCTGCTCCGGCGGAAGGACCGTCTATTCTTCCTCCGCCTATGACGTTGACATGAATATCAAAATCCTTTATATCCTTGTCGGTAATCTTTCTTATGACGGAAGCAGCGTTAAATACGGAGTCCTTGGCCATGGAACCGGCAGTGTCGTTGAATCTCATCTGGCCTGTTCCCTTTTCTCTTGCCTCGAATACCGCTGCCTCGATTTCTATAGTGGAGCCTATATAACCGCTCACCCCTAAGCCATAGAGGTGTCCTACCTCTTTTGTATCCTCCAAATCAAATTGCTCGTAAGGAGTCATTCTGCTTATAGATATTACTTCTTCAAGATCCTTCAGCGTGATAAATATATTATCCTCGGGCTTCAGTTCCTTATTGTACAAAACATACCCGTAGGCATCGGAAAGAATATTTACGGCTTTTCTTCCTTCTATAGTGTACCTGCTAATCAGCTCGGCGACACCCTCTTCTATTTCTATATTTAACTTATTTGCAGCATTTAAAACAATCTTCTCGATATCTTTTGCAGATAAAGGCTCAAAATATACTTCTGTACATCTTGATCTCAGAGCCGGGTTTATTTCCTCCGGTTCTCTGGTAGTTGCACCTATAAGCACGAAGTCTGCCGGTGCTCCGTTTTCAAAGAGATACTTTATATACTTTGGAGTGCTCTCATCATCCGGGTCATAGTAGGAGGAGGAGAATTCCACTCTCTTGTCTTCAAGAACCTTCAAAAGCTTGTTCTGCAGTATGGTATCCAGTTCTCCGATTTCATCTATGAACAGTACTCCGCCGTGGGCCTCAGTAACCAGCCCCGGCTTCGGTTCCGGAACACCTATATCCGCAAGGTCTCTCTTGCTTCCCTGGTATATCGGGTCATGAACGGAGCCTAAAAGCGGATTGGTTATTTCTCTCGGGTCCCATCTAATGGTTGTACCATCTACCTCCACAAATTTTGCTTCCTTATCAAAAGGAGTGTAGGCCAGTTTTTTAGCCTCCTCTAATGCAAGCCTTGCTGCTGTTGTCTTACCGACTCCGGGAGGTCCGTATAAAATGATGTGCTGAGGATAGGGTGAGGCTATCTTCGAAAGCAGTGACTTTATAGCTCTTTCTTGTCCAACTATTTCAGAAAAACTCTCCGGCCTCAAAAGAGACTGCACATTCTTTGAGAGCTTCTTTGAATCCAGTACTTCCATCTGGGCATACTTCTTCAGGGTCTTTGCATTCTCAGGGCCCTTCTGCTTTCTTATTATACCAAGCCTTACCTCGTCAACATACTTGTCCTGCCTATCAATAAGGGCCTGCTCCACCTGCTGCTCGATCTCATTCTGAACATATCTTCTTGCTATCCCCTCGGAAAGCCACTTGTTCACGTCCTCAAGGACTGCAAGAAGTTCCTGCTCCCCGGGCACGGTCTTTGCTATACCCTTCCCATCGCTGACAATCTTGTTCAGCGCATATATTCTTTTGTTTATATCCTCGCTTTTAACATACTTCTGCAGCTTATACTTTACAGTTCTTGCCTTTACAGCTCCCTGATCCAATACATTGTTTGCTACCTCATATAGTACGTTTATCTGTGACTCCAGCGATACTTTATCTCTTATATCTAAACTGGGATCATACATTTTGAACTGTGATTTCAATATTTTTCCCCCTCTTGTTTGCTGCCTATTGCTCGGAAACTACTACCTTCATCTTTGTGGAGATTTCGGCATATAATTTCACTTCTGCCTCATAGACACCAACCTGCTTTATAGTATCTATGAATACCTTCTTCTTTTCGACATCTATATTGTATTGTTTCTTGATACTTTCTGCCACATCCTTGTTTGTTATGGCACCAAACAATCTTCCACTTTCTCCACATTTAACAAGAATCTTAACTTCCTTGCCTTTGAGCCTTTCAGCCAGCGCCTGAGCCTCTTCGGTCTCCGCCAGTTTCTTCTTTCTCTCGTTTTCTTTTTTCTGATTTATAATGTGCAGGTTCTCCTGTGTAGCCTCCTGTGCAAGGTTTCTTGGGAAAAGGTAGTTTCTTGCATGTCCGTCTGATGCGTTAACCACATCCCCCTTCTTTCCCATGTTCTTTATATCCTGTAGTAAAATTACTTTCATTACTTCTCACCTTCCATTAAGTTTTTATCTATAGCTTCCTTGAGAGCTTTTACAGCTTCTTCAAAGGACATGTTTACAAGTTTTGTACCTGCTATATTCATATGCCCTCCGCCGCCTAAAGCCTCCATGATAACCTGCACGTTTACGTCTCCAAGAGATCTCCCACTTATATATATATCATTCTCTATTTTAACAAATACGAAGGAGGCTTGAATACCAGTAATATTTAGCAGCTCATCCGCTGCCTGGGCAGCTAATACAGTATCTTCTATATCAGGAGGACATATCGCAATAGCAATATTGTTTTCCACTTTTGCTGACCTGATTATATCAGATCTTTTTATATAAGTTGCAAGGTCATCCGAGAACAGCTTTTTCACATCTACGGTATCTGCACCCATCCTTCTCAGGAAGGAGGCTGCCTCAAAGGTCCTTACGCCGGTTTTAAAGTAAAAGTTCTTTGTGTCTACACATATGCCTGCCAGAAGTGACTCAGCCTCCAGCTGCTTCAGTTTTGGTTTATCAACCATGTATTGTATTATTTCAGTGACAAGCTCCGAGGTAGAAGATGCATAGGGCTCCATATAGCTGAGAATTGCCCCTTCTACGTGGTCAGCAGCTTTCCTGTGGTGATCGATTATCACTACCTTCTTCATCTCCTTTACCAAGTCTTCACTTAACACATATCCCTTGTTATGGACATCCACCAGTATAAGAAGGCTGTTTTCATCCATCCTAGCCATACAGGCCTCCAGATTAATGAATACTCCCTCATAGTCCTCATCCTTTTTAAATTTATCCAGAACCTGCTTTATTCCGCTCACCGGGGGTTCCAATATGATAAAGGTATTCTCCTTGAAGCCCCTTATCGCACTGTTCAGGCCAATTGCAGCTCCAAGGCAGTCTATATCAGGATTTTTATGACCCATGATGAATACATTACTGCTCTCGTTTATTAAATCCCTCAACGCATGAGCTATTACTCTGGCTCTGACCCTGGTCCTCTTCTCTACTTCCTTGGTCTTGCCTCCAAAGAAGGACAGCTTTTCGCCGGTTTTTACAACCACCTGGTCCCCACCCCTGCCAAGAGCAAGCTCTTTGGCAGAATTGGCATAGTTATGGTTTTCCAGAGGGTTGCCCCCTCCTCTTCCCAAGCCTACACTGAGGGTCACTGCAAGCTTGTTGCCCATGTTTATTTCCCTTATGGCATCAAGTATATCAAACTTTTTCTTTATTTCTTCTTGAACATGCCTTTCCTGGATGGACAGCACATACTTATTGGAAGAGTATTTCCTCACCATTGCATTCAAGCTCAGTGCATAGTTGTTGATAGTCCTCTCTATTTCAGCTGCCAGCAGAGGTCTCTGCCCTTCCTCGGTGGCCTTTATGACATCATCCAGATTGTCAACCTCCAGGAGCATGATACTCTCCCTGTTATCATAAATGTTCTTCACCTCTGTGACATCATAAAAATAGAAGAGCATAATATCATCGGTATCAATCTTCTCATCGGACACATGTACTACACTTGTATAAACGTGATAGTACCTGTCTTTTATCTTTACATACTCAAATTGTTTTTCACCGGCGCTTTTAACAGCCTCAATATCTATCCCTTTAATCAGAGCGCCTATTGTCTTGCCCAGAATTTCCTCCTGTTTCAGAACCACGGCCATATTCTGATTATACCAGACTATATTGCCCTGGCTGCCGGTTATAATCAGCGGAAAAGGCAGATTGACAAGGGTATTCCTCGTTGCGGTATCAAGCTTCAGAGAAAAGTCCTCTATGAACTTCTTCCATTCATTCTTTTTTACCTTGATGCTTCTAATATTGTATATTACCAAAACTCCAAAGAGTATAAGTACGACAATTCCCTCTGTTCTGTGTCCATAATAAAATAAAAGTGCTGTCAGAAGTGCTATAATTACCATATATACTCTATTGCTGGTGGAAAAGTAGTTATATCTGTTGTTATCCATAATTTATCCGCCTTCCAAATATCCATGGAGAATAAAGGTTTACCTGCTTCGTGACTTAAACAATCTGTTGGGATCCACCTTTCTGAAATCCATTATCAGATCAGCAAAACCGAGTATAGGTATAAACATACCGCTGCTGCCAATTAAAACAGCTACAATGGTCATAAAAACTGCTGATCCCTTTCTGATATTCAGCTTGTTCTTAAGAAAAAAATACACAAGTGCCGCTCCTGTCACCGTAAAGGTGTAATACATCAGAATCATTACCGAATTGTATAAATAGCGGCCCGCTAACATATTTCTCGATTGAAGTGTTAAACCAAGCAAAGATGCTACTATAAGCAGTGCTCCAATCCTGTTGTCGATGTATACCCTTTCGAAGGGTACTAACTCTACAACTTCGAACCCGAGCCTTTTCAGTATGCTCCTGGTCACTATAAAATTAATGAATGCCAATAAGAAGGATGAAACCACTAAAATCCCCGGAATTAAGGCTATAAGCGACTGCAACGAAAAACTGGCAAGCAGGTCCGTACTTACCTGCGTACCACCTACATTTCCATATTGCTGTAATGTCTGCTTTAAAGTATCTGAAAACATACTTAAGGTTTCAATCATTATATTCTTGTTGGTAATTAAAAAATACAATACTACTGTAAGAAGAACTCCAAGTAATGAAAAAATGGTGAGTATAAGCAGCGACTTTGATTCTTTTATACCCTTCTTGAAGCAATAGCCCAGGGCCATGCCCACAAATCCATATTGTATTCCATAGCTTATTCCGCCTGCTACCCCTATGACAACACAGCTTATCAATATGCTGGCAACTACTGAAGTTACAGCCAGTTTGAAATTGTGTCTTATGTACAGCACCGCCACTGGTATAGGCAAAACAAGAAAACCTATGAGTCCGAGCAGTGGAACGAATTGTACCAATATAACCATGACTATTATTAATGCAGATAACATTCCTGCCTCTACAACGGGTCTTGCATTATTTCTGCTTTCCATATATTCCTCCAAGATAAAAACTTACTGCCTGTTGTCTTTTCTTTCTCCGATATGATTATTGAGCCTGCTGAGATTTTGTCCCTGCTTCTCTACTATATCCTCTTCTATTATACCCACTTTTAACTTTTTCTGCATGGTTTCATCGACGGCAGTGTAGGAATAACCCAGTCTTTCTGCCAATATATATAAAATAATTATTGCCCCCGAGATGGATTCCAATATAGCTTCCTTAGCTATATTGCTGCCTTTTGTCAGCAGCCTGAAAAAATCACCAATGACACATAGAAGCTGAGCCTTTAATTCCTCGATAATTCGTATATCGGACATGATGTTTAGGTCCTCTTTTTTCAAAGTATCAACTCCTTTAAAACCTATATCTCTATTTTAGTGATTTTTCATATATTATGCAACAAGAGATTAAAATAACAAAACCACGCAGTGCTCTGCGTGGTTTTTCTACATATATTACTCAGTTGTAAATGGCAGTAAAGCTATGTTTCTTGCTCTCTTCACAGCGTCTGTTAAAGCTCTCTGGTGCTTAGCACAGTTTCCGGAAATTCTTCTTGGAAGAATCTTTCCTCTTTCAGTAACAAACTTTCTGATCTTGTTGATATCTTTATAGTCGATGAATTCTGCCTTATCTACGCAGAAAGCACATACTTTCTTCTTGCCTCTTTTCATCTTAGATCCGCCTTTTTTTCCGGCATCTCTATCTCTTCTATCATTACTCATGCTCTTCCCTCCTTACTATTAGAATGGGATATCTCCGTCATCAATAGGAGTCATATCCGTGTCAAATGAGTCGGATCCAAATCCTCCGCCCATGCCAAATTCAGAATTACTAGTGTTGGGTCTGTTACTTCCGCCATTGTTATTATTATTGTTATTGTTGTTACCTCCATTGCCTCCGTTGCCTTTGTCGAGGAACTGAACTTCTTCAGCAACAACCTCTGTAACATAGCGTTTAGTACCATCCTTAGCATCGTAGCTTCTAACCTGAATTCTACCGCTAACTCCTAGAAGTCGTCCCTTGCTCATGTAGTTTGCGGTAGTTTCAGCCTGCTTGCCCCAGATTACAACCGGGATAAAGTCAGCTTCACGCTGGCCATCCTTGCTCGGAAGCCTGCGGTCTACGGCTAAAGTTACGGTGGCAACTGCGGTTCCACTGCCTGGAGTGAATTTCAACTCCGGATCCTTAGTTAGTCTACCAATTAAAACAACTTTGTTCATTTATGGCACCACCTTATTTTTCATCCTTAACTATTATGTGTCTGATAACACCATCTGTAATTCTGAATACTCTGTCTAACTCCTTTGGTAATTCAGGACCAGCACTGAAGTTAAATAATGTATAGAAGCCTTCTGTAACCTTGTTTATTTCGTAAGCAAGCTTTCTCCTGCCCCAGAAATCAACATTGTCAACAGTACCTCCACCATTTTCTATTACACCTTTGAACTTTTCGGTTGCAGCTTTTACGCTCTCCTCATCCATTGACGGGTGTAATATGAATATAGTTTCATACTTTCTCATCAATTCCACCTCCTCCCTTTGGACTAACGGCCGCAGCGACTCATGGCGCTACAGCAGGGACTACAAATAATAATTTTACTATAAGTTTAAAAAAAACGCAAGTTTTTTCTACTTTCATTGTCAATTTAAGAAGAAAATTAACTCCATTTAAGCCTCTTCCCCTACAGCATTACTCCTTACTATCCTTTTCACATCTTTTTCAAACTTGATTCGCGGCAGCATCACTATCCTGCCGCAGCCGCAGCACTTTACCTTTATGTCTGCACCCAGCCTTATTACTTCCCAATCCTTGCTGCCGCATGGGTGCTGCTTTCTCATCTCTACTATATCGCCTAAATTAAATTCTTTAACCACACTAAGACTCCTTTCTCCGACCATAATTAATGAGCTTGGTTACCGGATATGCTATTTCAATTTTCTCTTCGTCCAGGGCTTTCTTAAGGAAGGCTCTTAATTGGTTCTCGGTATCCCATTGAGTCATGGATTTTGCTTTGCCTATAACCCTGATTGTTACTCCGCTCTCCTTCAGGGCTGTTACACCAACCACATTCGGACCATCTACAAGATTCTCATTAATGCCTTTAAATCTTTCGCAGGCTTCCTTTAGAATATCCATTGCCTTATAGCTGTCTTCTTCATAGGATATATCTATATCTACCAAAACTCTCATATTTCCTCTGGAGTGGTTGGTAACATTTGTTATAAGGCCATTTGGAATAATATGTAAGTCCCCATTCATATCCCTTATCTTTGTTATCCTAAGTTCTATGCTTTCTACAAGGCCGTTTTTCCCTTCTATTGTAATATAATCGCCTACGGAGTATTGATCTTCAAATAATATGAAAAAACCATTGATTACATCCTTGATAAGGCTTTGTGCACCAAAACCTATCGCAACTCCTCCAATACTTGCCAAAGTCAGGCTTAACGCTCCAAATAGTATTGTAATTATAGCCCCAATCCCTATGAAATATACAGTATATCTCAATATGCTCCTTAATACTGCTCCCAGTGTTCTGGCTTTCTTATCATCCAGAGAAAACCTCAAGTCCTTTTGTTTATGAACAGTTTTTTCTATCAACTTACTTCCTATTTTTATTGCGATATACATGCATATCAAAATCAGTATTATGTGAACAAGTTTCCAAAATATATCGTTGATTGGGATATCCAATGTTCCTATTCTGATTCCACCCTTGCTCAGGTCAAAATCGAACTTAAACCACTCACCCATTTTATCTCCCCCATTTTATCATAGAACTTGGACATACTTCCCGCTTTCCTTTTTGTAGTAGGCCTTAAATTGTATTTCTCCCTTGTCCAAAACCTCTTTTATCTTCTCACCCAAATCAGGCTGTATTCTGACACTGATTCCGCAGCTCTTCGTGATAAAGGTAGGAGTAGGCATGATCATCAGATTATAGCCCTCCTTTTTCAGATGGCTTTCGGCCTTCATAGTGCTGCTTGTGTTTTCAAAGGTTATCAAGTAAAATTCTACCACGGTATCACCACTTTC
>JAUZPH010000280.1 GCA_030706065.1 Bacillota bacterium
AAAGAGCCGGTATATTGTGGAAAAGCTTCAGTACTTAAAGGAAAAATACGGCTTCATAACAGAAATAAGAGGAATGGGCCTGCTGCTTGGAATAAAGATTGAAGGTGAACCTTCCGAATTTATTGCAAAATGTATTGAAAAAGGGCTGCTGCTTATAACCGCCGGTTCCAATGTAATAAGAATGCTTCCTCCTTTGAACGTAGAGGAAAAGGATATAGATGATGCCTTTGTGATTATAGAGAAGGTAATAAAAGAACTTAAGCAAAAATGATGCGGGTGCATGTTTGACGATAATTCTTTATTGTCAGGCATGCATTTCTTGCAAATAAATGAAAGCGAGGTGGAAGTAATAATGGACTTAAAATCAGCAGTATTAAAAAGAATGGATGAGATAAAGGGATTACGCAAGCTCCTTCATGAAAATGCAGAACTGGCTTTTAACGAATATAAAACCCGGGATATCATAATCAAATACCTTGAAAGTTTAGGGCTTCAATGCCATGACTGTGCCAAGACTGGAGTTGCCTCGATTATGAATGATGGCGAGGAATGTACTGCTGTCAGGGCCGATATGGATGCCCTTCCCATCAATGGTGTTTTTCACGGCTGCGGCCACGACTATCATATGGCGGTGGTACTTGGTACCGCGGCGGTACTCAAGGATTTAGGCGTCGAAGAATGCATCAAATTTATCTTTCAACCCGCTGAGGAAGCCACCGGTGGTGCAGTGCCCATGATTAAGGATGGCGTACTTGAGAACCCCAAGGTTAAAAACATCATCGGCTGCCATGTATGGCCGGATTTGGAGGTGGGCTGCATCGAAGCTGCTCCAGGAGCTTCAATGGGCTCAGTAGACGATTTTATTGTCAAATACAAGGGCCGGGGCGGCCACGCAGCCATGCCGGAATTATGTCTAAATCCTCTTAAGCCTTCAGTCCGTTTTGCAGAGGCTGTAAACGCAATGTCGGAGGATATATTCAATCCCAATAATCCTCACATCCTCACTGTAACCTCCTTGAACTGCGGCACTGCCCCAAATGTAATAGCTGATTCCGCTGTAGTCATGGGCACGGTCAGGACCTTTGATGTGGAGCTCAGAAAGACCCTTAAGGATAAGATACTCAACCTGGCTTCTTCTTTTGCAGATTCCTCAGGATGTACTGTTGATCCCTTTTATGACGAGCAGTATCCTCCCCTGATTAATGACAAGGAACTTACAGAGAAGTTTATTTCATCCACTTCCGAACTTCTTGGAAGCGAAAAGGTACTGCCGTTAAAGCCCTCCTTTGCTGCCGAGGATTTTTCCTATTTTGCAGAGGCAATACCGGCGGTACATTTCAGGCTTGGTATAACCGGTGAAGGGAAGGGAAAATATCCACTTCATTCACCCCATTTTGATGCTGATGAAGATGCTTTATTTTATGGTATTTATGCAATAACGAATTTTATCCTTCAAGGAGATTTTTAGCTTCTTTAAAATATAAATTATTTTTTAATAAAACCTGTCTCAAATTTTGTTATTTAGTAATACACTATAAATATAAATTTGAAACAGGTGATTTTTTTTGTGTGGACTTACAGGGATAATTAATTTTAAAAGAGATATAACCGATTGTGAAGAAATACTCAGAGATATGACCGCTACACTTTCAAAGCGCGGCCCCAATCAGCAGGCCTTCTACCTGTCGCCCCATGCAATACTTGGCCACAGAAGGCTTATAGTAGTGGACCCTGAAGGTGGTACTCAACCAATGATTAAGGAAAGGGATAATAACAAGTATATCATTGTATATAATGGCGAGTTATACAATACGGAGGAATTGCGGTCTGAACTCATAAGACTCGGATTCCATTTCAAGTCCTATTCCGATACGGAAGTACTCCTTACCTCGTATATGGCCTGGGGTACCGGCTGCGTAAACCATATCAACGGAATCTTTGCCTTCGGAATCTGGGATGAGAAAGAGAAGAGCTTCTTCATGGCCAGGGACCATCTGGGAGTCAAACCGCTTTTTTATACAATAAAAAATGATAATTTCATCTTCGGTTCCGAGCTGAAGGCCCTGCTGGCAAACCCATTGGTAGAGCCGGTAATTGATGAGAACGGAATATGCGAAATCATGGGACTTGGCCCGGCACACTCGGAAAGTTCCGGTGTTTTTAAAGATGTTTATCAGCTGCCTCCTGCTCATTGTCTGCTTTATACAAGAGACGGTATAAAAGTTGAAGAATACTGGAAGCTCAAAAACCTCCCTCACAATGAAAATATCAAGGAAACCATAGAACATGTACGTACCCTTGTCCTTGACGCCATCAACAGGCAGCTGGTTTCAGATGTTCCGGTCTGTACATTTCTGTCCGGCGGCCTTGATTCCAGTATAATTTCCGCTGTTGCCTCAAAAGAATTCAAGAGGCACGGCAAGGTGCTGAGTACCTTTTCCATCGACTACGAAGACAATAAGAAGCATTTTAAACCAAGTATATTCACTCCTACTACAGATGATGAATGGGTGGATGTAATGTCTTCTTATATCGGCAGCAGCCATCACAGGGTTATATTGGATAACAGGAGACTCATGGAAACTCTTGCAGATGCAGTAGAAGCCTGTGACCTACCGGGCATGGCAGATATTGACTCTTCATTGCTGATGTTCTGTTCCGAGGTAAGCAGAGAAAATGTTGTTGCCCTCTCCGGTGAGTGTGCGGATGAGGTATTCGGAGGTTATCCCTGGTTCACCAGGCCGGAGCTCCAGAATTTAAATACCTTCCCCTGGTCAAATGCATTAAACGAAAGACAGGCATTGCTCTCACCTGATTTATCACAGATAAATATAAAGGACTATGTTAACACTCAGTACGAGGAAAGCTTAAAACGGATCCCTCTAATGGACGGCAAGGCTGACCCGGAAGCTGCCACCAAAAGGATGTTCTACCTGAATATCAAATGGTTCATGACAACTCTCCTCACCAGAAAGGATAGGATGAGTATGGCTAACAGTCTCGAGGTCAGAGTCCCCTTTGCGGACTACAGAATTGTGGAATATGCCTTTAATATTCCTCAGGAATATAAATTCTTCAAAAATCGTGAAAAGGGACTTCTAAGAGAGGCACTTCAAGGACTGCTTCCGGAGGATGTCCTTTGGAGAAAGAAGAGTCCTTATCCAAAGACCTTCCATCCGGAATATACAAAAGGTGTTCAGCACTGGATGGGAGAAATAATATCTGATAAAAATTCACCAGTACTTCAGATAATAAATGAAAGCCTCGTCAGGGAAATTGTTGATACCGCAGGAAATTCCTTTGGAAAGCCCTGGTTCGGCCAGTTGATGACAGGTCCTCAGCTCATGGCGTATCTCATACAACTGGATGTCTGGATGAGAAAGTACAAAGTGAGGATAGAAATTTAGAGGCCGGCAGCATTGGGCAGTCTCATAAACGCATGAAAATTGAATATTCAGGGACTGCTCAATGTAAAAATTATTTCCCCTTTCATTGCTTTCAAAATGAAAAGAGGAAATAATTTTTTGGACATTATCTTTACTTTCTATGCTATAATACTTATAAATAAGTTATTTTCTGTTAAAATCTTAAGGTGGTGAGTTTATGAGAGAATTATCTTCAGAGGGTCACTATGCAGCAGCCAGAAAACTCGGGCTGAAGGAATATAACCGTAACGCTTCAAAAGGACAAAGCGGATATCTTCCCTTCCTTGAAGGGGTTTTGAAAAACACGGAAATTGTTTCTGAAGTGGAGCTTGGTATCGTTGAAATACCGCTGAAAAAGATTATCGGGACCTATACATATACCCGCAGCCTCACCTTTGCAAAAAACTTTATGCCGATAATGCCGGAGGGTACTGAATTTAATCATAAATGGAGGGCGTTGTGCCTTGCTCATCTTAATGAGGGGATTAAGCATTCCATCAAGGTTTATGAGTACCTTAACTGGTTCTATGCAATAGAAGGCAATAAAAGGGTCAGCGTTTTGAAATACTTTGACGCCTACTCTATTTCCGGAAGTGTTACCCGTCTTATACCCAAGTACGACGAGAATGACCCGGATATATGTATATACTATGAATTTTTGAAATTCAACAAGGTTACAAAGATTTTTTCCATATATTTCTCCAAGCTTTCCAGCTTTAAAAGGCTTTTAAAGCTTCTGGAAAATTACAACCCGGTTATATCAAGTGTTGAAACCAAATATAAGCATTTTGAAATATATATATATAAACCTTTCAGTGAAATATATGGAGACCTAGGCGGAAATAGACTGCCCATTACTACAGGAGATGCCTTTATAGAATTTGCAAAGATATACGGAATACCTTCAGAAATTGATGAAAAGGCTATTACTCCCAAGATAAAGGCACTGATGACGGAGCTTGAATATAAGAGTAAAAACCCGGAGATGAACATACAGACAACTCCTCTGGAGGAATCCTCTCCCGGAGTACTGTCTACTTTAACTTCATTTGTAATCCCCAGGAAGAAGAATATTAAGGCTGCTTTTGTATATGCCCGTACGCCGGAAACCTCCGGGTGGACCTATGCCCATGATCGTGGGCGGCAGTATGCGGAGGAGGCTTTGGAAGGCCAGTTAACAACTTCCTGTGTGGAAAATGTGCCCACAGAGGAGGATGAAGCATACAATGTACTGCAGGGTCTTGTTGCTGCAGGCAACGACCTTATATTTACAACCAGCCCCATATATAAAAAACCTACGTTAAAATGTGCAATGGACAATCCAAATGTTAAATTCTTTAACTGTTCCGAGTATCAGCCCTATCTCCATGTGGGAAACTATTTTGGGCGAACCTACGAGCCGAGATTTCTCACCGGAATTATTGCCGGGGCTATGACAAAAAATAATGTATTGGGCTATGTTGCTACCAACCCCGCTCACGAGGTCGTAAGTTCAATCAATGCCTTCACACTGGGTGCCAGAATGGTGAATCCCTATGCCAGAGTAAAGGTGAGCTTGACCGGCGGTGAGTGGAATAATCCGCAGAAGGCGCTGCTGGCAGCAGAGAAATTGATAGCTGAAGGAGCAGATATTATCTCAAATCAAAATATTTTAACACCCCATCCCATCACCAAGCAATATGGAGTCCATTCCATGCTGTGCAGTATAGACAGTAAAACCGGGCTTCCGGACAAATATCTGGCTGCACCCATTTGGAACTGGGGAATATTTTATGAAAAAATAGTAAAAAGTGTCTTAAATGATACCTTAAAAACATTAGGCGATATATTTGGCAGTGACGACAGGATGATCAACTTCTGGTGGGGAATAGCATCTGGAGTATTGGATATATATTATTCAAAGGACCTTGTGCCTGAAGAAACTCAAAAACTGGTTGTTCTTATAAGGAAAATGATCATAGAAGGAATCTTTCATCCCTTTGCAGGGCCAATTTATGATAATCAGGGCGCACTTGTAATTGAGAATGATGAAAGCGCCACCCATGAACAGATACTCTCCATGAAGTGGTTTGTAGAGGGTGTCGAAACAGATTCTGCCATTAAACC
>JAUZPH010000281.1 GCA_030706065.1 Bacillota bacterium
ATAAGTGGACAACCTATATCCGTTATTATGGCAGATATAGACTTTTTCAAAAATGTTAATGATAACTACGGCCATATTTATGGTGATAAAGTGCTGAAGGATTTTTCCTCTCTCATAACCAAAAACATACGAAAAAACAACGATTGGGTTGGAAGATATGGTGGAGAAGAATTTTTTGTTGTCTTGAATAATACTGATATTAATGGAGCATACAGAGTGGCGGAAAAAATAAGAATGGAATTGGAGCGGACAAAATTTGTTTATGGGGACATTTCTATAAATATTACTGCAAGCCTCGGTGTTATAGAAGCAAGGGATGTAAATATGACCCTTGAGGAAGTAATACGAGGAGTTGACAGAAACTTATATAAGGCAAAACAGAGCGGTAGAAACAGGACATGCAGAGATACTGAATTTGCCGGTTTATGAGAGGGAGGGATGTCATGTACAAGATTAAAACAAATGAAGTGAGGATGGAAAAACTAAAAAGGGAAATTAATGAAATGAGAGAAATATTGAATGAGATATGCTGTGCTTCTCACCCTAATGATGGAAGAGGTGACAGTGTGAGGCTTATGGCAAGCAAGTTTTTAGATGAGCTCATTGTTGAGTATATGAAGGGAATATACCTTAAGGATACTGAAGCAAAAGGTTTTTAGTTAGCTTTCTATATTGCATATTCCTGAGTGGAAGAATGATTTCCTTTTATTTTAGCTTGAAAAATAGTACTACTGGTACCACAGCCGGGCACAATTGCCCGGCCTTTTTGGAAGTTATTGAAGCGGAATCCTTCCATAAGTTGCTTGATATTCTTCGAAATGAAACTGATGAGGAACGGGAGTGTGGATTGAAATGTGCAAAAGTGGTACGGCAAGGCCATGGATTTATTGTCGCTCCCTGTATGGGGAGTGTGGATTGAAATCGATGTGGATGAGAAATGAAAGATACCATGACAAGTCGCTCCCAGTATGTAAAAGGTAATCTTGGGTATCTCGTATTTAATCTGCATTTTTGAGATAATTAATCTAAGCTTCGAAAAAATACACTAGTTTTTTAAAGGTGCCATTGGATAATATTACTCATGAAATACGTTTACTGCAGTGGACATCTATTGCTACCGAATGCCTCGGCAGCGGTATGATCGATAGGGCCAGATGTCTTGAAAAGAAAGTGTTTCTTGAAGATGGCAATGTTCCGGCTGACAATAATGCAGCCGAAGGCGGCATTCACGGCTTCTGCAGCGGAAAACGTAACTGGCATCTTATTGATACAATTAATGGAGCTAAGGCCAGTGCTATAATTTACAGTATTGCAGAAACAGCAAAAGCAAACAATTTAAAGCCCTATAATTATTTTGAACCGCTTATTCCAGAAATCCCGAGACATATGAAAGATACAAATCCTGATTTCCAATAGGACCTTCTTACATGGTACTAAAAGCGTCCGGTTGTATGCAAAAAACAGAACCAATAGTTCAATCAACAGCGGAAATGGCGGCTTTATTAATGTATGTACACATGGTTTGTCGTTTAAAAGAAAAATGTAAAAATCTTGATTTTAAAGGTTTTTATTTTAGCCTAAATATGTAATAATATTATATACTGAAATTTGAGCTTATTCAGGGATACAGCGGTGAAGAAACGTTTAGTGAGATAGATAAAAAGAAGAAGCAGCTAGATAGTAAAAGACCATTAAATGGAACAGCTATAGAGAATTTAAAAAAGTATTTCGATGTAGAGCTTACTTATAATTCCAATGCTATAGAAGGCAATACTTTGACAATTACAGAAACCAAGGTAATACTTGAAGATGGCTTGACAATAGGAAAAGGAAAGAGTTTGAAAGAACACCTGGAAGTGATTAACCATAAGGAAGCTATTGATTATATAGAGGATGTTGTAAGTAAAAGCCTGGATATTTCTGAGAGGGTCATAAGAGATTTACATTACTTGATTTTAAAGAGTATAGACAATAAAAATGCCTGTGAATACAGGCAGAGTAACATACTTATCAGCGGCAGCAAGCATAAGTCGGTGGAGCATTTTTTGGTTAAGTAAAAAATGACTGAGCTTATAGAATGGTATAACAAAAACAAAGACACAATGCATCCTGTCAGATTAGCAGCAGAGTTTCATTTCAGATATGTTTATATTCATCCTTTTATTGATGGAAACGGAAGAACTGCAAGACTTTTGATGGATCTTATATTAATGAGAAAAGGATACCCTGTAACTGTAATAAGAAATGAAGACAGAGACGAATATTTGAGAGCTTTAGAAGAAGCAAGTGTTAATAGCAATTTAGAAAGTTTTATAAAGATTATTTCAGAAGCTGTTGACAGAAGCCTGGATACATACTTGTATATAATGGGATAGAAGACAATAAAAGTTAATTAAGCATAGTTCATTTACCATACTTAAGAAAAATATGAGGTTAGCAAATATATTGACCTCACCAAACAGCATGTACCATAAAATTAAAAGGGATGTTGTAGAAAATGTGCATTATTAATGCACATTTTCTACAACATCTTTTTTGGTTGTTCCCAAACATGGAACATGTCCTGTTGTACCTCCTTTCCCGATATGATAAAATTAACTTACAAATACAGATAATTTTCGTCAATTATTATATACAAAAATCTGCTGTTAACAAGGGGGAAGAAGTGTGTTTTTAAAAAAGCTGAAGATTGGCCAGAAGATGTTCCTGGGCTTTGGGGTAGTAACTATTTTAATGCTGTCGGTACTGGGAAATACCTATGTTAATTTTACAAAGCAGAGTACGGACGTAGACCTTAACCTTCATACCTATAATGTAATGAGGGAATGTGATGCAATATTGCTGAGCCTGGTAGGTGAAGAGACGGGAGCCAGAGGCTTTGCCCTTACCGGGAAAGAGGATTTTCTAACCCCTTATAATCAAGGAAAGGCCGACTATGAGAAGCACTACAACAACCTTATAGAGTTGACGGCAGATAATTTTCATCAGCAGGACAGGCTTTCGGAGCTGAACAGCAATTACCAGACTTGGCTGCAGTGGGAGACGACACAGTTGATTGATGCTCGGAGAAAGGTGAATGCAGGCCAGATGAAGCTGGAGGATGTAATTACAGTTATTCAGACTGAAAAGGGCAAAGATCAGATGGACAATTTGCGTAATGCCCTTAATGAAATTGTCAAGGAAGAACAGGATTTGCTGCAGGTAAGACATGACAGCCTTGAAAGGATGCAGAGACAAACAGTGGTGGTTCTGTCTCTTGGCGGTGCTGGGGCGGCTCTGCTGGCTGTTGTCATAGCGCTTCTTGTCATCAGAATGGTGGTAGGCCCCATAAGGACAGTAACAAATACCTTTAAGAATATTTCTGAAGGAGATGCGGATTTGGAGGTCAGGCTCAATGTAAACTCCAATGATGAGCTGGGACTTATGTCCAAATACTTCAATACCTTCATGCACAAGCTTAAGGAGCTAATTCAGGAGAACAGAAACCAGAGCTGGATAAAGACCGGGCAGGCAGAATTGAACGAAAAAATAAGCGGAGAACAAGACATGGCAACCTTGTCCGCGAATATAATCAATTATATTGCCAGGTATTTGGATATACAAGTAGGTGTACTCTATATTAAAACACCGGAAAATACCTTTAAAATATCGGGAAGCTATGCCTGCAGCAAGGTTATGGATTCCATACCGGAGGTCAGGGCCGGGGAAGGAATTCTTGGACAAGCTGTCATGGAAAAGCAGACTATTCTTGTAACCCAGGTCCCGGAGGATTATATAAAAGTGGCCTCGGGGCTTGGAGAGACGACTCCAGCCAATATAATAGCCGTACCCCTTGTACAGGGGGATGAGGTTGAGGGCATTATTGAACTTGGCGCCTTCAAGGAGTTTACGGATATACAACTAAAGTTTTTACAGCAGATAAGCACTGCAATTGCCGGGACCATACATTCGGCAAAAGCGAGAATCAGGATCGGTGAACTGCTGGTAAAGACGATTGAGCAGTCAGAGGAACTGCAGACCCAGCAGGAGGAACTGAGGCAGAACAACGAAGAACTGGAGGAACAGACCAAGGCATTAAAAGAATCCGAGGCGCATCTTCAAAGACAGCAGGAAGAGCTCAGAGTGGTAAATGAGGAACTTCAGGAACGTTCAAAGATCCTTGAACTCCAGAAAAATGATATAGCAGCAAAGAATGAAAGCCTCAGGGCTGCACAGAAGGAAGTCATAGAAAAAGCTGAGGCCCTGGAGGCGGCGAATAACTATAAATCGGAATTCCTAGCAAATATGTCCCATGAGCTGAGAACCCCTTTAAACAGCATAATGGTGCTTTCACAGATGCTGGCTGAAAAGAAGGATGACTCTGCCTTGAGCCCCAAGGAAAATGAATTTGCAAGGACGATACACTCCTCCGGTGAGGACCTCCTCCGGCTCATCAATGATATACTGGACCTTTCAAAGGTAGAAGCCGGGAAGATGGAAATAAACCTGGAAGAACTGAATATTTCAGAACTGGCATATTATATAGAGAGAACCTTTAAACCCGTAGTTGCAAAGAAGGGGCTTTATTTAGAAATTGAAGCCGAAGCCGGACTGCCCGGTATAATAATATCCGACAGCCAGAGGGTAAGGCAGATAGTAAACAACCTCCTTTCCAATGCGATAAAGTTCACCGGACAAGGCGGTGTAACAGTAACCTTCCATAATATGAAGGGACAGTCGGCTTCAGATGCGGAAGGAAGCACAGGGAATTCCATCGGGATATCGGTAACTGATTCAGGAATCGGCATACCGTTTGAAAAACAGGAGATAATCTTTGAGGCCTTCCGGCAGTCAGACGGCACCACCAGCAGAAAGTACGGCGGAACAGGCCTGGGGCTATCCATATCCAGGGAACTGGCCAGGCTGCTGGGAGGGACAATTTCCCTGGACAGTGAAGAGGGGAAGGGCAGCACCTTTACATTGCTGCTGCCATGTGTAGGAAATAAACAGGATAAGAGGCAGGTAAACAGTGAGGCTCAGGAGAGCAGTTCTGTAAGCAGTATGTGTGATATCGAGGCAAAAGATATAATAGTCAAGGAAAGTGAAGGAGTATCAGGAAGTAAAAACGGCAGGGAGGATACAGCGAATGAAAGGCTTATCTCTGAAGCAAGCCTATTCTTCCGTGATGTGGACTCCGAGATAGAAGAAAATAAGATAAGAGCTATAAAATACAGGTATGAGACGAAGGATCCCTTGAAAGATAAAAAGATCCTCCTGGCAGACGACGATATGAGAAATATATTCGTTCTGACAAGTATACTGGAAGAGAGAGGCTTGACAGTGGTTGCCGGGCGAAACGGCAGAGAGGCTGTCAGAAAACTCAATGAAAACCCGGATATCGATCTGGTACTGATGGATATCATGATGCCTGAGATGGACGGATATACTGCCATTCAGGAGATAAGAAGGCAGGATAAGTTTCACAGTATCCCAATCATTGCCATCACTGCAAAGGCAATGAAGGA
>JAUZPH010000282.1 GCA_030706065.1 Bacillota bacterium
CTGCTTGTGCTGTATTTTCTCAGTAAGCTGGGGAAGTTCAAGCTCCTCAATTCTTTCCTCTGTAAGCGGCACTGAAATAATTCCTCTGGCAAACTTCATCATGAAATTCACAGCTTCCCTTGATACCAACTGAGCAGCCATGGCAAGGACACCTTCGTTTTCCACACTTTCATCATCTACTAAGATAATCATTTTTCCGTTTTTAATGCTTTCTACACCATCTTCTATTCTTGTAAACATACTTTTCCTCCTAACTTCTTTTCTATAAACCTAATTATCCGATTATCTCCAAGGTTACAGATAACCTTTAAATATCACGTCACCGCCAACTATTTCATGGCTTACCTTCTTGAGTACAATTGCATCCCTCATCTTTTCTATGCCTTTTCCGCCTACAGGCGTTACAGCATCCCTGCCGCCGATTATCTTTGGCGCAACAGCGGCATAGACCTTGTTTACAACGCCGCTTTCGAAAGCTGAGGCCAGTACCTCACTACCTCCCTCTATGTAAAGAGAATCTATTTTCCTCTTTCCCAGAGCCTTTACTATTTCCTTAAATTCAATTCTGCCCTTCTGTTCTTTGAACTTTATAATTTCTACCCCTTTACTTAGCAGCATTTTTTCTCTATCACCAGGTATATTTTCTGATGCAGCAATGAGAGTTTTAGTCATATCGTCCACCTTTAATACCTTTGCCTCCGGAGAAATGTCGCCATACTTGGATAGTATCACTCTTAAGGGGTTGGAAATCCTGACTCCCTCAAGCCTTGTAGTCAATAACGGATCATCCTGCCGTACGGTATTCTCCCCAACCATTATTGCCGCCACCCTCTGCCTTAATAGGTGAACAAATTTCAGGCTCTCTTCGCTGCTTATCCACTTGGAATCCCCTGACCTCGCAGCCAGTTTGCCGTCCAAAGTCATGGCCCATTTTGTAAAAACAAAGGGAAGGCCTGTGGTTATATACTGAGCATATATCTCATTCAATTCCTTACATTGCTCGGCTAAAACGCCTGTTTCAACTTCCACACCGGCCTCCTTTAACCTGCCGATGCCTTCTCTGCTCTTATCAATATCGGGACTCTCCATCCCGATATATACTTTTTTAATCCCACTCCTAATAATGGTTTCGGATACTACATGAACATCCCCGCCGGGAAGGAACGGGTCCAGATTCATAAAAAGCTCTGCCCCACTGGCTTGAAAAGCAGCATCTTTTAATGCTTCAATTTCTGCAGCATCCAGGCCGTATGCCCTATGGCAGCCTTCTCCTATTATTCTGTTTTCCCGAAGGATAACCGCACCTGCCAGAGGATCCGGATTAACAAAGCCTGTACCTTTATTGGCCAGCTCTATTGCCCTCTGCATATAAAATTCCTTCATATCAGCACACCTCTCACATTAAAGCCTTTAAGACATTTTATCCCTTTTCTTTAATTTATCACAGCTCTATCCGCTCGTCAATATTAATTAATATTTATTATCATCTGCTATATATTGTATGAAGTCTTCTTTAGTATATTATTAAAAAAAGTATTAATATGCTTTAAAAATTGGTGCCGTATAAAATATCTTCAAGAATATGTTGACATCAAATTGCCGAAAATATATAATAACCATAAAATATGTTAGATAAATTCCAAGATGAGAAGAGTATCCATATATTCCTTCTGACAGCGAGCAGAATCAGAGTGAGAGTTCTGCAAGAAGATATTTGGAGAAGAGGGCCTCTGAGAAGCTGCCTGAACATGCTGTAAGGGTAAGCCGTTGACTGCGTTAAGGTTTTGAGTGGACTAATTACATGGAAACAACTTCGACTAATAAGTTAAGTTTTCGTAATGTTTTCATATAGTCAATTTGAGTGGTACCGCGGATATACACCCGTCTCTTTTTTATGAGACGGGTTATTTTATTGTAAAAAAATTATAGGAGAGTGATAGTATGGAAATGCTGATTAAACAATTAAGCAATATAGTCGAAGACAAATTTGAACAATGCGGCTTTGATAGACAATATGGCATGGTTACTGTGTCCAACCGACCGGACCTGTGCCAGTTTCAATGCAACGGTGCCCTGGTTGCTGCAAAAAAGTATAGAAAGGCACCCATTCAAATTGCCAATGCAGTATTGGAGGAGTTGAAGAAGATTGATGCTTTTGAGTCCGTTTCTGTTGTGGCTCCGGGCTTCATAAACATCAATATAAAAGACAGCTTCCTCACTGGTTATATAAATGGCATGGCAGCTGATGAGAACTGCGGCAGCTCCAAGGCAGAAGCTCCAATGACCATCATTGTAGATTACGGTGGTGCAAATGTTGCAAAACCTCTTCACGTGGGCCATCTTAGAGCAGCCATCATCGGCGAAAGCATCAAAAGAATTTCCCGTTTCCTTGGGCACAATGTAATAGGAGATGTCCATTTGGGAGACTGGGGACTGCAGATTGGAATGGTTATATCGGAGCTCAAGAGACGCAAGCCTGAACTGCCTTACTTCGATGAAAACTATAACGGAAGTTACCCGGAGGATGCTCCCTTCACCATTGATGAGCTTGAAGAAATATATCCCGCAGCAAGCAAGCTTGCAAAAAGCGATGAAAATGCCATGGAGGAAGCCAGAAAGTCAACCTTTGAGCTTCAGAATGGAAGAGCCGGTTATATAGCTCTTTGGAAACACATACTGAATGTTTCCGTTGCAGACCTGAAGAAAAACTACGGCAACTTAAATGTTGAGTTTGACCTGTGGAAGGGAGAAAGCGACTGCCAGGAATATATCGGCGAGATTGTCGATTACCTGAAAGAGCATGGCTACACCTATGAAAGCCAGGGAGCATTGGTAATTGACGTGGCTGAAGAGTCCGATACCTATACTGTTCCTCCATTTATAGTTCTAAAATCTGATGGAGCATCCCTCTACAGTACTACCGACCTGGCCACCATAAGGCAGAGAATTAAAGACTACAATCCCGACGAGATAATATATGTAGTCGATAAGAGACAGGGGCTTCATTTTGAACAGGTATTCCGATGTGCAAAGAAGACTAAAATTGCCGGAGAAAACCTGAAATTTGATTTCATTGGCTTCGGAACTATGAACGGTAAGGACGGCAAGCCATTTAAGACAAGAGAAGGCGGAGTAATGCGGCTTCAGGATCTCATAGAAATTATAAAGGACAGCGTCAGAGGAAAGCTAAAAGAAAGCGACTCCATCGACGCAGAAGAGATAGAGGAAATTGCAAGCAAGGTTGGCCTGTCTGCCTTAAAATATGGTGATCTTTCCAACCAGGCTACCAAGGACTATGTATTTGACATCGACAGGTTTGCATCCTTCGAAGGTAATACCGGGCCTTATATCCTCTATACGGTAGTGCGTATAAAATCCATCTTGAGAAAGGCCCAGGAACAGGGCTTCAGTGTTACAGGCAAGGTGCTTGAGCCCTTCAGCGGCAATGAAAGAGATTTGATGCTGACGCTTGCAAAATTTAATGAAGCTGTGGAGTTGAGCTTCAACGACAAGGCTCCAAACAAGATTTGTGAATATATATATGATCTGTCCAATCTGCTGAATAAGTTCTACCATGACAACAGGATAATCTCCGAGGAAAACGTGGAAAAGAAGCAGTCCTGGATTAACCTCATAGCCCTTACAAAGAATGTACTAAAAACAGGGCTTTATCTTCTTGGTATAGAGGCACCTGAAAAAATGTAATATAACTTAATCGATAACATAAAGGCTGTACGGGATATATTTCCCATACAGCCTTCAATTTACTGTTCGGCGTAGAATCTATTCAGTTCTTCTTTTGGTTACCCTGAATTTTATTTAATTCTTCCTTGGATAGCACCATACTGTCCATGGAATAATCATCCGAAGTAAAGGCTTTGTTCACATAATCAGCGATCTCACTGCCGCATTTCTCTCTGACAATACCTATAAAGCCCTCCAGAGTGGCATTCTCGAATTTATACCTTTCATAGTAGGTTTTGAAAACATCATTGAATTTTTCATGTCCTACCTTTCTCCTGAAGTCCTCAAGAGCCGCCGGTCCCATTCTGTAAACCACCATTTCGAAGTCGCTCCAGGTATATTTATCGGAGGACCGGGAAATAGGTCCGGTAGTCTTCATAGGAAAGGCTAAAAATGCTCCCTTCACCGATAGAGGACTATATTCACCGAATAAATCCTCAAAGAATAATGCTGTAGCATAGGAGGTAAAAGATTCGTCCAATACCGGTTCCTTAAATTCATTGTTGCCCACTGTGGAATAGAACCATTGATGCCCCGTCTCATGAACAACGGCTTCATCAAGAAAGGTCAGATTTCTGTCATTATAGGTCTCGCTCAACATCTGATAGGGCGGCATCTGGGTTACGGTCGGATATTCCATGGCTCCTCCCTCCAGATAGGTCTCAACCACATCATATTCCGGGTAAGGATATGCTCCATAGGTCTTGTTAAAAAACTGCAGGGACCTGCAGGCTAAATCCAGCATCCTCTTTGCAGTAGTCTCCTGTTTCATGTAATAACTGTTTACCTTAACCCCGTCAACCTCTTTGGATACTACCTTATAGCCCCCATAGGCGAAAAAGTCAAAATCCCTTATGTTTTCTGCTTTATAATCAATTTTATCCCGAAGAGTTCCCTGTTTTTTCGAAACCTCTAATCCGGTGGTTGCTACAACCATTCCCTTTGGAACGCTGATTTCTACAGTGTAGTCGGAACAATCACTGTAATTTGATTCTCCCACAGGGAAGAAGGGGTTCTCGTCCCAGCTTGAAGTCTTATCATCATAGATTGAAAGAATGGGATACCAGTTTGTTATAGAGTACTGATCTCTGTAGTAACCCAGCCTATCCTTGTCATTCGGAATCTTTAAGGTAAAGTCCATAGTGAGTTCGGCGGTTTCTCCCGGCTTTAGTTCCTTATTCAGAGGAACTTTTAGAATTTGATCATCCTCCGTATATTGTGTACTGGCATTATTCACTTCCAGGGAATCTATCTTTATATCCCCTATTTCATCTTTTGTCAGCGTTTTGGGTGTTGTTCCGATGCTTGGTTTTGTCTCTGCTGAATTATAGGAATCCGGATAAAGATGGAAAACCAGGTTCTTAAGGGTGGTTTTATTGTTGTTTTTGAGTTTCACTGTTTCGCGGCCGGTCAGCGTCTTGTTTTCCGTATCAAGGGTTACATCAATATCATACGCCGTTCTGTCCCCCTTAAGTTCAAGGACCGGCTTCTCTGCCTTATCCGTAGATGCAGGCTTACTGCTTTCACTGATTTTTTCATCCTTTGCATTATCCTGACTGCCCTTATTTTTAAATACGATAAAGTATAAAGCGGCGGATACAGTCAAAATAAATACCATAAGCAAGCTAATTACTATCTTTCTTTTATTCTTCACAATACCCCTCCCTTTTTAATAGATATCCTTACGTAACCTTAATTTTAACGTGTTCAAAAATCCGGAATCTTCAACCGGTTATTTAGGGTGTAAAATTTCATCA
>JAUZPH010000283.1 GCA_030706065.1 Bacillota bacterium
GCTTCCGTAAAATACTGTCCTTTCTGAGAATATCCCTTGCAAATGCGGTCTTGGACATTTTCAGAATACCACCGGTAATATAATATTCAAACACATAAATCACCTTCACCTTTGAATTAATATGCAACAAGCCCTCTCCGGCCTGTTAGTTTCCTTCAATGCCCAAGTCTATTTCAGTTCCACCGCATATCCATATTCACAGGGCTTCTTTCCTCCTTTGGACAGCACCCATAAAACCCTTTGATTAATGGACGCCGGTACAGCACCTTTGCCATCGGTGAAAATAACCAGCAGTTCGATTTTCATTCTGTCAGCCATTTCAAAAACCGGTCTGAAATCAGTTCCCCCATTCTTAACCCTCTTAGGCTGCATTTTGTATCTTTCCATGGGCACCGGCCGAGTGCAGCTAACATCAAACTCCGTGACAAATATCTCTGCTGAAGTTATGCGGTTTATGCCGATAATCTCATCATAGAATTCAACTATCTGCCCATCCTGTATAGATCCGCTTTCATCAATTGCCAGCAGGCATTTTAGTCCTATGGAGCGTTTATTTCCTGGAAAGCCATCATGCCTTCTTGATTCCCGTTTATATGATTTCCTGCTGTCTATCCTGCCTCTACCGATGAGGAACCGCTTGAAAATGTTTCTCCAATCCACATGGTATTCCCGGTAAATATCATCGTACTGAAGGGAAAGCTCCTGGTCAAAGTCCCCATCCTCAAGAGAATCTGCCAGTATATTAAACATCATTGACTTCATTGCTTTTACAGCTACATCCGATGCCAGGTCTCCTTCCTCAGCCTGCTCGTTTACTGTCATTTCAACACCACTGCCGAATCTCAGGTGAATCTTATTGTCCTGCTCAAAAAAGCTTATTCCATCCTGAAGGTTAAGAAGTAGGTCATAGTAGAATTCGGCGCTTTTTCTGCCGGGCAGATCAGATCTCATTTCCTTTGCCACTCTGTCTGCTGTAACTGCACTATCCATCAGCAGCTCTTCCGGTATATATTCATTTACCGCCATATCACAGGCTGTCTCCCACAAAAGCCTATCCCTTCCTTCGCGCCTCAATGGATGCATAAGCGTCAAATGAAGCAGTTCATGAATTATTCTACCCTGGGCTTTATTGGCATCAAGCTCTTCAAACCATGTCCTGTTGTAGTGAAATACAGGTGCAGGAAAATAAGTCGTAACTATCTCTTTCACCGCAGTGCTTTCCTCCGCTGCAACAGCAACTGCGAGATTTCCGTAAAAAGGCTGGGAAATAAGAAGCTTCATAATAACTTCATTTATTTTCATATTATCTCTCATTTCATCAATTCAATAATTTTATCCGCCATTGGTTCAAAGGTTGTCATTTCGTCCGTTAAAGTCTGAAAGTCTTCCGAACGCTTTACTATGAGGGTTTTAAAAAACAAAATTTTAAGCTCATCTGGAAGGCTTTTCACAAAAGCATCTGCATTTGCTAGATGTACTTTATCCAGTGCAATAACCTTTACAATACGCCTTATTATTACATTCAGGATATCAATTCTTCCCTTTTCAAGGATACCTTCAATATCAGCCCGTACAGAAGGATAATCATTTAGAATTTTATCTGCCGAAGGTATTGCAATATCCTGGTTTCTCATATATCCGAAAAATGAAGCTGCTGCCTCCGGGCCAATAATTCCGGAAACCAGCTCCAGCATAAGCCTATTCTCAAGCCTGCAGTTATTAAGAAGTTCCTGAACTCTTGTCCAACCTCGTGGGGTGGGCGCTTTATTACCGGCGGTACTGTCCGCTCGTCCTTTTACTGCAAGAAGCATATCCGGAATGGCAGAAAGGTAGTTAAGCACCAAATCATTGGGGCCATTGTCCAAAGAATACTCAATGTAGTCATCAATATTGGGATTCACCTCAATGGTAACGAATCTGTCTAACATAGCATCATCAAGGGAATTCACCGCATAATTCATAGTATCCGGGTTCATTGTCACCCCTATCTTCCATCCCTCTGCAAGCTTGTGGCCATTTATCCTGTTTTCCAGCAGCAGCGGGTATAAAACCGATATGGTGTCGCTGGGTACACGGTTTATCTCTTCCAGTACAAGAAGCCCCTTATGTTTAAAAATCCCCTCCCTCACCGCCTCAACGGTAGGTAGAAATTGTGGAGCCAAATATCGTGTCAGCCCCTTTTCCCTGTCCTTGTCCGGAAGTCCCATGAAATCAGGCCCCTCCAGTGCCGCTGCATACAGGCCCATATAGTCTATGCCGAGTTCCCGTGCAACCTGTTGATAGGCCGAGGTCTTCCCTACACCCCGTTCACTGACCAGCGCTGTTACACAGCTGGCATTTAAATATAACTCCCTTATACATTTTTTTGCATCACTGATTTTCATTTAACACCCATCCTCGCTATTTTGTAAGTTTCGCAGGTAGAATAACTGTTTATCTGCTGATCTATCTATACCGTAAAGAGATTAAAACTCTCAAGATAATAAATAAATTCACTTGTCTGGCGCCAATTATATCATAGTAGTATTCTAATTATATCATAATGTACCAGTTACTTGAACAATTTAAAATGTTTTACTATTTGGCCCGGCTGTTTATATCAGATTAATTCTAAGCCATCTTCCTGATGAATGTTTCCTTGTAAGTAACGCAATAAATAAGAGCATGCTGTTTTACTATATAGAAAGTAATAAAATCTTTACATTGAGCAGTCCCAAAATATCCAATCTTCACGGATTTATGGGACTGCTCAATGTATTTAGATTTTCACTTTCTATATACATGCTCTTAGTAACAAAATTTAAGGTTCCATAGACAAGCTATATTTTCATACTCTAGACAACACTATCTCTGGTTTTTTTAATATCCTTAGCTCTATTTTTCACTATTATTCTTTGATTTTCATTTTTAATTTTATCTCCAGCTAGTGCAAATATGGAGTACTCATTATCCGCGGGCTTTGATATTTTTTCACTGGTTATTATCTCTACGACAGGTACAGCTATTTTGGGATCTTCCACTACATTAACCTCATTCTTATTATAGCTTTTAAAGTAGGCTTTATCCGGAAGCTTAACAACATATTCATCTAAAGATTCCTCCACAAAATAGTCCTCATTATTAGTATGATACTGAGCCAGATTTAACCTGTCTTTTCTTGTATCTGCTTCCACATATATTGTCCCTCGATTTCTATAAACAATTAAACAGGATTCCAGGATAACACCAATGAAGACCAGGGTTAAATCAAGAGCTATTGCTGTAAAGCTGGTTGATTTTCTTTCAGCAATATCTGTAAGGGTCATTATGAATGCCACGGCAAACAATGCTCCATAGATACCCCTGCCGATTCTCATATACCAAAACATAAGTTTAATCTTCATTTTTCCCATTCAACAGACCTCCTTGACTACACAAATATTACCTATTCGGCACCTTTCAATAACCTTAAATTCCATTCTCTTTCCTTCTGAATTTCATATTTTTCATGAAGTAATCTCATAATTTATTAAGTCAATTATAGTCCATAAGTTTTCACAAATTGTATAATTCGATAAAACAATTTATGAATTATCAGTTTAATAAAAATATTCCGTAAAGGAATACTTGTCTGAATTTTTAAATTGGTTCCGCCTCAGAAAATTATATAAATTAAACCAGCCGGAGTCATACGACGCAGCTGGTTAATTTATTATGAAAGAGTCTGAAGATACTTTAGGTTATGGATAGTGTTATAATAAAATCAACAAAGCAAATCCTACTGCGAAAGTCACGAATCTATAGGTATCCTAAAAATCCAACTCCCCTAAAACCCGCATGTTTTCTATAACTAGTTAACTATATTTCTATAAAGCTGGTTATATTGAAAACAATATAACCAGATATCTATATAGATGCGGAAATTTATTCTAAAATTATCGCCTTCAAAAAATCGGTGAAGATTCGATATTTTCTCAGACGAGTAGTAAATGTTTAAATTTTCGCATCTTTATAACTAGCCGTTATAAACGGAGTATTTAATATGTAAATCTTTTTATAATAGGTTCGCTTTTTTTGCTCAAAATCACGTATTCCATTTGATAAACGAAGGCCTACCTTTTTCTCCCTCTGTATTCAGCCGTCCTTAATTCATTTATATAGGGCTCCAAGTCCGGCATTTCACTTTCGATGGCTTTCTGAACTGCTTTTTCAATTTCATAGGGAACCCTTATTAACGTTATGGAGATGGATGAATATTCCCTCTCTTCATACTTCCCTTCAAGAATAGCATAGGATGCCTGAGTAATTTCCAGAGGATTACCAACGCTGCCGGTGTTGAATAACATTTTTCCATCGAAGTTAACCATATAGGCCTGATGAATATCGCCGTATCCTACGACGTCAGATTCTCTGCCTTCTCCCTCCGGAGCTTTGAAAAGTGTAATTTTTTCTTCATAGGATGCTGTAAACTGAACTCTGTGAAATATATCATCCGGAGCCGCATGACATAACCTTACAAGCCTTCCGCTCATGAAAAACTCTGCATAAACCGGCAGACGTTTCAAGTACTCTAACCGCTCTTTCCCCAGCTTTTCCCGATGCCATGCTATGACAGCATTATCAGCGTATTTTGTCATAAAGTAATCCCAGTTACCTTTGACGACTACCTGGCAGTTTTCCTTTATCATATCTACTGCCAATTCTGAATCAGGGCCCTTTCCGGCTAAATCTCCCAGGCAGAAGATTTTACTGATGCCCCTGCCTTTTATATCTGACAACACTGCTTCCAGTGCCGGTATATTTCCGTGAATATCTGATATTATTGCTATTCTGTCCATTGCTCTCCCCCTTTTCTTCAATCCTGATGAAAATCATGGTTCATTTGATATAATTTGATCAGCTCGTACACTGTTACCGAGGCTCAATTGACTTTTGCCTTTGAACTTAATTCATTGTATAAATTCCCTGTTTCATTCTTATCTTTTAAATTTAGAATAACGTATTCGCCTTCTTTCGTTGTGATATAAATAAAAGGTCCCTCTTTTGATTTGACAAACAGTTTAAGTTTGTCCATACCTTCTGCCTGAAATTTTCCTAAAAGTTCTCCGAAAAAGTCAATTCCATTTGTTCTGTCAAGTTTTTGGGGCAGGGAATCTTTTAGAGAAACCTGTTGAATATCATCATACTTTACAGAAATTCCATACAATCCTGATATTTTCAAACTATCTGTCCCCAAATTAACTTTGGATATCTTGACGGCAAGGAAAACCCCACCGAAGATTACTATAATCAGTATAATGCCAACAATTGTCTTCAGACTGCCTATGTCTGCCTGTTTTTTAAATTTCATATGTATCTCCACCTTTAAATATTCTATTAATTCACCATTGATACCGCTCAACATCCCTAATTTCTCATACTTTGTATTTCATGTCCTAATTCTTACATCCTATTATACCTCATTTTACCAGA
>JAUZPH010000284.1 GCA_030706065.1 Bacillota bacterium
TGTACTTTACTTCATTCTGGAGTAAGTTTCCCGCTGCTCCCTTGCTTTTAAAATGCTGAGTGCCATACAGAATAAGAAACCCCGGATTGTTATTCTCATCCCAACCCCAAAGAACAATTTGTCTCAAGGGTTCATTGTCCTTCTTCCATAATCTTTCCGGCAAATTTGTACTTGCATCTGAATCCGCAGCTGTAAATCTTTCTTCTTCGGACTCACTGTATTTCCATTTATCTTCTGGAGCCTGTCCAAGAAGCGATGAAATAAACTTAAAGAACCTGCTATCTTTAAAATCCGACATAATAGCTAACCACCTAACTATATAATTATTACATTATAACCTTTTATTGGATGTACCTTTTATTATTATAGCATTTTTTTACATCCCGGAGCAATAAAATAAATGTTTGAGAATAAGCCATTTAATGTAATCAGCTACCGAAGTCTATATTCCGATATAAACCTTGTCGGAAAGAATTCGTACAAGCTTACCGCTTCCACTCTTGCGTTCAGTTGCTGAAAATTCTCTGCCACCAGTGGAAGTGCCCTTTGAATATTTTCAGCTTCATCTATCAGGATCGTGGCATGGGCTGTCCATCCTTTGCTGTCATTACTGCCTTCAATATCAAGTTTCTCATGCAATTCCAGCAGTTCATGATTTACATCCGGTGCCAAAAACATGACCTTTAGTCCAAAGAGGCCGATATGATTGAATGACAAATCAAAGCTTTTAGTTTTAGAGCATACCTCCTGAAGGAGCTGCTTTACTTCCTCCTCACGGCTTGTATCAAAATAAGCCAGAGTAATATGATGTGGAATGTCCGGCGTCTGCCTGCCGATAATTCCTGATTCCTTAATGATGCAGTCTATTCTTTCCATCTGTTCTGATGTAGCCTTATCGAAGGTAGCAACTAAACACAAGAATTTGTCCATTATATTATTCCTCCTATTTTTGTGCAAATATATAATCATGAAGTTCACCGGTTAATTCCTGCGAAAGCCAGATTAATACATTTCTCCTTTAAAACCTTATTTTTTATTCTCATTCCCCTGATTCCACCTGCTTATATATAGAGTATAATCCACTTATTTACATACTTCCACACCTTTGTAGCTTGGGGGGACGGTTCACCATTTTTCAACTTTTTGCTGAATAGTAGTGAACCGTCCCCACTTTTGTTGACTTGGAAACAAAATAAGAGTAATATATTATTGTTTACCCGGAAACAATAATACAGGGCTTCATAACTTATTAGTGTCTCAAAAATTTTTGAATACAGATTTTTTTATGACATGTACAAGTTAAATTTTCTAAATAGCCCTATATAAAGGTGATTATATGAACAAGGAAGAATTGTTTTTATCAGACTTTAACAAAATGCTGGAGCTGAGACGTGCACTTGGCAAGCTTAACAGAAGAGCCCATCTGCCGGATTACCACTACACGGAAATACTTTGTATTTCTCTCATTGGCACTCTACCGGAGGCAAATGTAACAAAGCTTTCCGAAGCTTCCTACATGACGAGAGGCGGAATAAGCAAGACTATTAAGAAGCTCATAAACTATGGCGTCGTTGAGAGCTATCAGAAGCCTGAAAATAAAAAAGAAATTTACTTTGAATTGACTGACAAAGGGAAAGAAATCTTTACAAAAAATGAGCAGTTTACTGAAGCACAGGAAGACATATATAAGTCCGTTTTTAATGAACTGGCAGAGGAGGAAAAGAATTCTGTAATTAAATTCCTGAAGACTTTGGAAATTCGCCTGATGGAAGAAATAGATAAATCGGAACTACTTAACGAAGAATTTGAAAATGAATAGAGGTGTCAACATGCAGTTTTTGAACAAATATATCAAGAAATATTGGAAGCTCTTTCTCGCCGCCGTATCCTGCCTTATGATTGAGGCTCTCTGTGACCTGATGCAGCCAACCATCATGTCTAAGATTGTGGATATAGGTGTTGCCAACAAGGAAATGAATTATGTACTCCAAATGGGAGGCGTGATGCTGCTGGTTACCGCTATAGGTGCCATAGGCGCTGTCAGCCGTAACATTTTGGCTACAAATGTATCCCAGAGATTTGGAGCAGATTTGAGATCGGACCTATATAGAAAGGTACAGACTTTCTCTTTTGACAACATCGACAAGTTTGAGGGAGCGTCCCTGGTAACAAGGCTTACAAATGATGTCACCCAGGTACAGAACTTTGCCAACGGTCTCATGAGAATCTTTGTAAAGGCGCCACTTGTGGGCATTGGCAGCATCATCATGGCTGTACGTCTCAATCCGAAGATGTCCCTCATACTGATGGCAGTTGTGCCGGTAATTATGATGCTTATATATGCCAGCATGCGGATTGGCTACCCTTTCTTCTCCAGAGTTCAAAGATCCCTTGACCGCGTAAACGGAGTTATGAGGGAGTATCTATCTGGCGTCAGGGTAGTAAAAGCCTTTAACCGATTCGATTATGAAACTGAAAGATTTGAAAAAACCAATGAAGCCCTTGTCTCAGTATCTGTCAAGGCTATGAGGGTAATGGCTTCTTTTACCCCGGGAATATCCCTGACTGTAAATCTTGCCATAGTAGCAATATTGTGGTTTGGAGGTATACGGGTCAATAACGGGCAGATGCATGTGGGGCAGATTATTGCCTTTATAAACTATATGACCCAGATTTTATTCTCCCTGATGATGATTTCAAACATATTCATGACCTTTGTCAGAGCAAAGGCTTCTGCTGAACGTTTAGGCGAGGTTTTTGAACAAGAAAACCTTATGAAAGTAGCGGAAAAGCCTGTACAGGCTTCAGGAGAAAAGGGAAGAATAGATTTTGAACATGTGTATTTCTCCTATTCCGGCACCTTCGGTGATCCGGTGCTTAAAGATATTACCTTCACCTGCAGGCCTGGAGAAACAGTAGGTATTATAGGTTCTACAGGTTCCGGAAAAAGCAGCCTCATAAACCTCATTCCCCGTTTTTATGAGGCAATCTCCGGAAAGGTAAAAGTAGATGGTGTTGATGTCAAGGATATGGACCCCAAAGATTTAAGAGAGAAAATATCCGTAGTTCCCCAGAAGACAATGCTGTTCACAGGAACGATAACAGATAATATGAAATGGGGAAAGGAAACTGCATCCCTTGAAGAAATTAAGGAAGCAGCAGCAGTTGCCCAAGCCCATGACTTTATCAGCTCCTTCCCTGAGGGCTACGAAACGAAACTCGGCCAGGGCGGGGTAAACCTGTCCGGAGGCCAGAAACAGCGCATATCTATTGCAAGGGCTCTGGTCAGAAATCCGGAAATACTCATATTGGATGACAGCACCAGTGCAGTAGATGTAACCACCGAAGCAAAAATAAGAGAGTCTTTAAAGGAATATTCGAAGGATTTGACCTGTATTATCATTGCACAAAGAATCACCTCCGTCATGGGGGCGGATAAGGTTCTTGTATTTGACAACGGTGAAATTGCCGGCATGGGTACCCATGAAGAGCTCATACAAGGCTGTGAAATATACCAGGATATATTCCGTTCACAGATTGGAAAGGAGATGATGCAGTATGGCACAGCAAAATAAACAGAACAATCAGCAGCAGGGTTTAGCAGGAGGATTCCCAGGCAACATGCCAGGCAGACCCGGCGGCGGCTTTGGCGGTGGGAGAAGGATGGGACCGGTAGTAAAACCCAAGAACTTTAAGGCAACCATGCTGAGGCTTTGGAAGTACTTCGGTAAAGAACGTACACTATTCATTGTGATATTTTGTTTCACTATTATAGATGCCGGGTTGGGTCTGACGATTCCCTACCTCATCGGACGCTGCATCGATGCAATGTCCAAGGCTAATACGGTGAATTTCGGCGGCCTGGAAATTGGCGTAATCGTAATGATTGCCTCATATTTGACGGATGCGTTGATTATATTCCTCCAAGGCTGGCTTATGGCAGGGGTATCCCAGAGGATTGTTCAGAATCTTCGCCGTACCTTGTTTGCCAAGCTGCAGAAGCTGCCAATAGCTTTCTTTGATACCCGTACTCACGGAGAGCTCATGAGCAGATTATCCAATGATATTGATAACGTAAGCTCAACCATATCACAGTCCACTACCCAGTTGATGTCCAACACCATAACCATTATGGGGTCCCTTGTAATGATGCTTGTACTCAGCCCGCTGCTTACTTTAGCCAGCATCATCACTATCCCAATGGTCTTTGGGCTCACCCGTACTATTGCAAAGAAAACCAGCAGGCTCTTCAAGGAGCAGCAGGCAGTACTTGGGCAGTTGAACGGACATATTGAGGAGAGCATCTCCGGAATCCATGTGGTAAAAGCCTTCAATCATGAAGAAAAGGCTATTGAACAGTTTGATGAAATCAACAGCCGTCTCTGCCAGGTAGGCTTGAAGGCACAGGTTCTGTCCGGATATCTTATGCCCATCATGAATGTCATAAATAATATCGGCTTTGCTGCCGTTGCTCTCGTTGGAGGCGCCCTGGCAGTAGAGAACTTAATTACCGTCGGAATAATTGCAAGCTTCTTAAGTTATTCAAGACAGTTTGCACGGCCGCTGAATGATATTGCAAATATCTTTAATACTCTACAGTCGGCCATTGCCGGTGCAGAAAGAGTATTTGATATACTGGATGAAAAGGAAGAGCCGGAGGATGTACCCGGAGCAACGGTACTTGAAAACCCAAAGGGACATGTAGAGTTTGAAAATGTCAGCTTCGGCTACCGTCCGGATGTACCTATACTGAAGGATATCGACTTCATATCCAAGGAGGGAAGCAATACAGCCCTTGTAGGGCCCACTGGAGCCGGGAAAACCACCATCGTTAACCTACTTGCAAGGTTTTATGATGTTTCTGAAGGTGCAATATATATCGATGGCATAGATATAAGGGAATATACAAGAGACAGCCTCCGCAAATGCTTTGGTATCGTACTTCAGGATACCTATCTATTCTCCGGTACTATCCGTGAGAATATCAAATACGGCAGGCTTGATGCCACTGATGAGGAGATGGAGCAGGCTGCAGCCATGGCAAATGCGGATGTGTTCATCAAACGTCTTCCAAAGGGCTACGACACAGTGCTTCAGGAGAGCGGAAGCAATCTGAGCCAGGGACAGAGACAGCTTTTAGCCATTGCAAGGGCAATCCTCGCCAACCCGTCCATACTTATTCTTGACGAGGCTACAAGCAGTGTGGATACCCGTACGGAGCTCCACATCCAGGAAGCAATGCTTAAGCTGATGAATGGCCGTACAAGTTTTATCATTGCCCACCGTCTAAGCACCATCCGTGATGCGGATACCATCATGTTCATAGATGGCGGTGAAATTGTGGAAAGAGGAAATCACGATGAGCTGATGAACTTAAACGGAAGATATCATAATCTCCACTTCAGCCAGTTTAAGAATCTGGGTGAAGGAGCATAACAGAAATCAA
>JAUZPH010000285.1 GCA_030706065.1 Bacillota bacterium
ATATTGATCCTATGACCGGCAACCCCGTTACAGTAACTAACAAGATGTATAACTTTGGCTGGGAATATACATGGCACTGCCACATCCTGGGACATGAAGAGAATGACATGATGAGGCCAATAGAGGTTGATGTTCCCCATACCAAGCCAACTTCCTCACAGCTTGTTAGTGCCAGGTCCGGAAAACTCATAAACCTCTCCTGGTCGGATCCAACTCCGGCAGGCGGCCCAACAACTCTCGGAAACCCTGCCAATGAAATTGGCTTCAGGATTGAGAGAGCCACTGTGGCCAACGGTAAGGCAGGACCTTACAAGCAAATTGGAACAGCTCTTGCAAATGCCACAACCTATGTAGATGCCACCGCTTCCCAAAGCGCAGTATACAGCTACAGAGTTGTAAGCTACAATGCAACCGGCACTGCACTTTCCAATGCGGTAACCGTACCGGCCAATTAATTTAACCTTAATGCACGGCATCCCTGGATTTCTAAAAATTCTGGATGCCGTGCACAACATAAAATCAACTATATAGAAAAATAAATTTGAGTGAATAAGAATTGAGGTGTATCAAAAATGAAAAAAATAACAGGCATTGCATTTGTTCCACTCTTGACATATATACCCCCAAGATGGATATCTATGTTGCAGCAGATGGGGCTAAATATGAATTTATTACCGGTGACTCTGCCAAAGGGCAGACAGGTTAATTATTATGATGAAAGGCGGACGTAGGGTTTGCGCTGCAGCCCTGCATTACGAGGGTAAACATATATGAGAAAAGTAGATAGAAAAACATTACTGGCAGGAATAATTTTAATTGTAATTGTGCTTGCGGCTGTGTTACTGATATACAAGCCATCCAAGGTACCCGTAGAGGTAGGCACTAAAGAAACCACCGAAACCGGTGACGGACAAAAGGCTCCTCCGCCTGATTCCCCTGTGCCTCAGTCCGGAGATAAAGGAGGCAGCGGTGAAAACGCCTCCGGAGGCCAAAAGGAGGATCCCAATACCGGTAATCCCACTTCAACCGGGCAAAATTCCGGTACTGGTAGTTCTTCTTCAACCCAACAAAATACCAATACCGGCGGCAAAACCTCCAACGGCTCTTCACAGAATACCTCGACCGGGCAAAGTGCTCCGCCGGCGGGTGCTTCTGCTGTTTCGGTATCCTCGATAAGTTTAAACACTTCTTCCGCAAGCTTGAAGACAGGAGAAGTAAAAGCTTTGAAAGCAGCGGTTTTTCCGGCAAATGCCACCAACAAGGCAGTAAGCTGGAAGTCATCCGACAGCTCCGTGGCTTCGGTAGATAATATGGGAAATGTAATGGCAATGAGCCCAGGACTTGCGGTTATTACAGTTAAAACGTCAGATGGAGGCAGGACTTCAAGCTGCAGCTTTACTGTAACCAATGTAGTACCGTTGCAAATGGTAAGCTTTGAGAATACTAATGTAGCTTTGACCGTTGGTGAAACCGCTAATTTGATTACCGCCGTATATCCCATCAATGCCTCTGACAAATCTGTTGATTGGGCCTCCTCCAATAGCTCGGCAGCTCTTGTAGATACCTCCGGAAGAGTTACCGCCGTCGGTGCAGGTACTGCAGTCATCACGGCAGCCACCAGAGATGGAAAGAAGACAGCACAATGTGCCGTCACTGTATCAGCAAATAATGAACTGTCCTTCTCCGATCCGAACCTGGAAAATGCCGTAAGGGCTGCACTGAATAAACCTTCCGGTGCTTTATTTAAACTTGACACCGTAAATTTAACAGGCCTGGATGCCTCCGGCAGAAACATTTCCGACCTCTCAGGAGTTGAGGATCTTACATCACTGCAGAACCTTAATCTAAGTAATAATGCTGTCTCTGATATAACTCCACTGCAGGGTTTGATAAGATTAACCACCCTTAATTTAAGCGGTAATAATATAAGCAGTATAGCGCCAATAAGTACACTGTCCAAGCTCATAACTCTTGATTTGTCCGGCAACAATATCAGTGACATTGGACCGTTAAATGGATTAGGCAATCTGATAATAGCGGATTTAAGCGGCAATAGGATAAACACCCTGCCCGACCTCGGCAGCTTAACCAGGTTATCCTTGCTGGATTTAAGCCTCAATGAGATCAGTGATATATCTGACTTGAATAAACTGATAAATCTGACCTATATTAGTCTGGATACCAATTTCATTACAGTTATTCCTGATTTGAGCGGCTTATCCAGATTGCAGATTCTGAACCTGAGCAATAATTCCATTGCTGACATAACCCCTTTAAAGGTACTGGCCAGACTGGGTTCATTAAACTTAAGCAGCACCGGAACCAGGACAGCAGCCGCCCTATCTGAACTCACTAATCTGACAACTCTGTATTTAAGCAGCAATGGCATCACAGATATTGATGTACAGCTTCTTGTCACAGACTTAAACAAGCTGCCACTCCTCACAACTTTGGACCTGAGTTCAAACAACATAGGAACCGACAATGAGGCCCTTATTACAACGGCTCTGCCAAAGTGCAGCCCCATCAGCTTTTAAAATTGAAAAGAGAATGCAGGGTTGACCTACAGCCCTGCATCATAAGGAGAAATAGTAATGAGAAAGATAAATAAGAAAACAGCAATAATAGGAATATTCGTTATAGTGTTTGGACTTACTGCTGTGAGTCTAGCCTACAGGCCATCCAGGGTATCCATAGCTCTTGATACAAAAAAGGCTGCAGAAACCGGTAATACGCAGAAGGCTTCTCAAGCTTCTCAATCCACTGCTCAGGCGGATAGTAGTTCAAATGGCGCTGAAACTGACAGTGGAAAGAATACTTCCACAGGTGAACCTCAGAAATCTGCTTCCGGCAGTGGTTCTTCCGGCAGTGGCTCTTCAAGTGATAAGCCCTCCACTGCACCTTCCGTTCAAAATGCCCCGGCAGAAAGCTCTCCGCTGGTGGGTATTCCGATGATTAAACCGGTAAGGCTCAACAAGAATGACGTACCCGTTATAGATCCGGTTTTACATACCAACGTCCTCGGCCTGGTGAAGGGCACAGGAACAGTGGAAATGGCAGCATTCAAGGACCCCGTAAAGGGTGACACCCTGACAAACCCTGTAATAGTTCCGGATGGAAAACCCAACGAGGCGGTCTATGTAAGCTTCTACAGAATCCAGGAGCTTCAGAAAGATTTCATCGGAAAACATGTTACCTGGTATTACAGCTTATCCTCCACTGCCGGAAGCTATCCTTCAAAATATACGGACCCCGAGAGCAAATTCTCAACAGGTGGTAATTCAATATATTTGATTGACTATATCTATGTCAACTGATATTAAAATAACCTAAAGAGACGCATATCAAGCTGTACTCCCGATACGCGTCTCCATTTTTTAAAAGCTCCAGTGATAGAAATATTCTAACCCGCTTACTTTAAATTCCATTGAACCGTCCCGCAGGGTAACCCATTTTTCACATCAATAACTTTACCCTTCATTTCCCCATCTCCTTTAGAGAAAAACAAGTCCAAATCAAAGGCAGTATAGCCATCCGGCTGGTCAATCCATTCGTCCGCCTTCAGGTATAGTATGCCACTATCCTTGTCAAAGATGGGAATTACCTGAAAGGAGCCTTTTGCATCTGAAGAATCTCCTTCAAAAAATTCCAATGCCCCATCTTTTAAATTTCCTTCCCCATCTTTTGTAAACTTCACCTCAAACCTTCTTTTGACATTTGAAATTTCGTAATCGCCCTCAATTGCATCTTTTAACATACGATAAGTAATCTTTTGTTCCACCGGTAAAATTGGCGTGACGCTGAATCCTGGATATGTCAGATTTACCTCGGCATTATATTTCCCCGAAAAATCAAAGAGGTCAGTCTGGGCTGCAACCTCCAGTTCGATTTTATACTTGTCACCCTTATTGTCCAGGATCTTTTTATTGATTTTAATAGATTTGACTTCACCTTCCTTAAACCTGTCCTGTACAGCCTTTCGCTGCTCCTCTGATATGGGGCCATTTATGACAGCATTAGTCTTCCCGTCGGTATAATAACCTAGAACCATTATCTGTTTTAAAATCTCTTCGTCACTAACTTCATACTCCGGTTTTTTCGTATATCTGTCGTTGTATATAATCCTGGCATTGGAGTATCTCCAGCCATCCTTGTCAAAATATTTATATTCCACTTCTAAATCACAATTTATCACTGCTTTTTGCTCTTCATTTACAAATTCGATATTTACTATATGAGTTGCTATTTTATCCGATTGATAATTATCCTGTGCTCCCACTGCTTCCAAATTCTTAACTTCATCAATTTTCACCGGTTCTTCCGAGTCACGGGCCTTTGCTATCTTTCCTGTAAGATCACCGGCTGCAGGAATAATGGGAGGCAATTTTTTCCCGCAGCCCCACATCAGGAAAGTCCCGACTACCACGATAGCATATATAATCAGCTTTTTCATCATAACCCCTTCATATCACTCCTTTCCATATATTACCAATTATATTTATTATATTCCATTTTATGGATATCTTCAAGCATATAAGACTAAAGCCTATGTAAAATAACTTTTTGGCGCAAAAAAGCCTATGAATTACCTTCATAGGCTTTTACAATATTAATATAAATTATATGATATACTTGACCTCCGAATCACTGAACAATTCTTCTATATCCTTTTTAAAAAACTCTTTTATTTCGTCCAGGCTTTCCTTTGGATATACATATTTCCCATAGCCAAACTGGCCAAATTTAAATTTACGGTGCTCCTCCTCCATGGGAAGCTCACTTTTCGGAAATATCTGAAGTATTCTGTTCTTGGCCACTGTCGTATAGCGGTGGGAAATAACTTCAAAGGTTACCGGATGCTCCAAAACCTTTGGAAGCTTTTCTCTTAAATGCAGCAGCAGATCGTGGTACTCTTCCTTCCAACCGGGATAGATAAATACCGGGGCAATCAAAAAGCCTGTGGGGTATCCCGCCTGAGCAGCCTTCATGCTTGCTTCTATTCTCAGGTCACGGGAAGCTGTAACATGTTCATATTTATTTATGACGGAAGAGGTATTGATGCTGAATCTTATCTCTGTATGGCCATTATGCTCAAGCTTCAGAAGTGTATCTATATCATTATACTTTGTCACAAACCTGAATCTGCCCTTATCGCTTTCACCGAAGAAATTTATGACCTTCTCCAGAGAATGGGTGTAGGGCTCCAGCGGAACCGGGTCAGAGGTGGCAGAGCCTTCAAATATAGTTATATCAGGCAGCCTTTCAGTTATATACTTCTGAGTTTGTTCAAGAATCTCATCAATATTGACATGAACTCTCACAAAAGGCTTATCTCCAAGCTGAGTGTTCAGATAGCAGTACTCACACTGGCCCATGCAGCCGGATACCAGAGGAAGTTGATAATGGGCGGAGGGCTTGCAGGACTGAAA
>JAUZPH010000286.1 GCA_030706065.1 Bacillota bacterium
GGCTTCTGTTTGTAGCAATACTCTGCCCAAGAGCCCCATACCGCTGACAGACTTGCTCCGTGAGCCACGTCAAACTTGGCACTAAGTTCATGGCCAAGCTGATGCGGCGCAAAATCGGTAACTGCTCCGAGACCTGTAATACCATTATGTGATATACTGCCGCACCACATGAGTTCACTCATGGACTGATAGTCCTTTGGATTTTTCAGGGCAGTCTTTCCGTTTTTAATAGTGACTCTGAGAACTGCCTCGGCAATCTCGTCAGTGATCTCATTGCCCTCCGTCAGAGTGAAATAACGGTCAAGAGTATGCATCATTATATCAACAATACCACAGGCTATCTGATATTCAGGCAGGGTATATGTAAGTTCAGGATTCATTATTGCAAATTTAGGACGATTGAAAATAGTACCGAGTCCACGTTTGGAACCTGTTTCATCATTTGTAAGCACAGCAGAATCACTGGTTTCACTGCCTGCTGCCGAAATCGTCAATATGGCACCCACAGGTAAACTCTTTTGTACAGCTAACTCTCGTGTCCAAAACTTCCAAATATCCGTATCCGGATTGGCAGTTCCATGAGCTATACCTTTAGCAGTATCTATAACGCTTCCCCCGCCCACCGCAAGTATAAAATCAGCTCCAAACTCTATGGCCTTCTTAACACCTGCTGTTGTATGTGATAAAAGGGGGTTAGGCTGGGCACCGCCAAATTCAATGAAGGCTATATCATTCTTTGACAGTGTTTCTTTTACTCTAGCCAGGAGCCCGCTTTTTACTACACTTCCTCCGCCATACACAATTAACACCCGTGAACCGCCAAATTTCTTTATTTCCTCTGCAGCCTTCAACTCCGCATCTTTACCGAACGCTACTTCCGTAGGTGAATGAAATATAAAACTCTGCATTTTGATTACCTCCTAAATGAATCACTGTTTTCAATTTATATTGTCCATGTTTTAAGTGAAAATTTCAATCCTCTCAATTATGTTATTATAACAAATTAAATTGTAAGTAGCTATTTTTGTTGTCCTATATGAAAAGAAGAGAGGTGAATAATAATTTCATTCACCTCTGGCTTGACTAATATTTTATAATCTGTGTTATTCTATCCATTTACTGTGTGCAAGGTCATAGGAATAGCGGAGATTGGGAATTTCCTTGCTTGCACCTAAAACCGTTGTATAGTTATACGTACCTACGGATATTACTCCAATTTTTTCTATCCATTTGTCTGCTCTCAGGCCGGAAGTATTGACATTTGAAATCTTTACAATCTTATTGCTGTTCCCATCCAGCATAAGAAGCATATCTGTATCATCAAGAACCTGGAGAACTTCTCCGCTGACTCTTCCTTTGGAAAGCTTGTTATCGAACAAATCGTCATAGCTATTTACAGGAGCATTCTTAAACTCTTTTTCCAACTGAGCATCATCCGCCTTTTGTTTTGCAGCAGCACTGTCAGCCTCTTTTTTTGTAGTCTCAGCCTTTTGAGCGGCATCTACCTTTTGAATTGAGTCCTTGCTTGAAAGATATTTCTGATAGGCTGTTTTTACTTCATCCATACTGCCATATCCTTCGGAGACAGTAAAGCCTATGGGGTCAAGTTGAATATTCTCCTTTTTACCTAACACGGTAAGCACTGCCTTATAGTTTCCATTTACGATCAGTTCATTGTTTGCAGCATCGTCCTCAGTTAAGAAAAGTATTTCATGATCACTTCCGACAGTGGTCTTTTCTTTAAAAACACCCTCTCCCTTCTCATTCATAAAGTTTGCCTCAACCTCTGTATCCTCTGCTATCTGACTTGTCAAGACAAGAGTGGTTCCCGCTTTTAAATCTATTGGATCCGGTCCAAGGGATGGATCAGGTATCTCATATATATATTTGTAGGTTTTCACTTCTTTTACGCCTAAACCCTGGCTTAGGGATGCTTTTGTTGGCGCACATCCAATTAATGATACAAGCCATATAAAGGCATACAATAAAGTTAAAATTCTTCTTCTGTTTCCCATTATAATCACATCCTATGTTGAATTTATAAATCTATCGTAATTATACCAGGTTAGAATCAAATATAATGTCGAATGTTGACGTCAATTTAAAATGATACTATGTGTGCCAAATTTGAATAGTTGTACAACTGACCAGGCTTCAAACACTTACTTACATATAAAAAGAATGAATCCTTACAATTATTTTAAAAATTGTAAAAACACAATATTTTTGTTCCAAAAAAAACAATAAATGTTATAATTACATTATTAAAAGAACTTTATCTACATAAAATTCCACACAACCGAAGATCTCTGCACCTTTTCTATGATTAAAAAGGAAATAATTAGCAAAGGAGATAGTTCTATGAAGATGTCGCCTGGATTACCTTCTACAGAAAAAGCTGAAACAAACAGAAAAGCACCTATATACTATATTATGATAGTTATTTGTTGTCTTTTATTTATTTTCACTACTCTATTGCTGCAAAGTAATTTGATTTCCAATAACATCAAAGGCATTATCTCACAAATTCAATTGATGATATCCATATATTTGGCCCTGAATTACAAAAAATTTGGATATGCCTTGGTTATAATGATGAATTCATTTTTAACTATTATGGTTACTATTGCTATAGTAAAAGGTGATCTACCTTCTTTACCCGGGCTTGTAATATATGTGAGTACTGCCATAGTAGTAACCCTGCTTTACCGATATTATACCAGGCTAAACCTTAAAATCATTGAAGTGACGGAAAATGAAAAAGCCTTATCTGAGCAGAATTTAAAACTAAGAGAATATAACGGAATAATGGAAGACAATAAAGCCCGTTTGGATTATCTGGCTAATTATGACTATCTTACCGACCTTCCTAACAGAAAAATGATAATTAACAGGATTCAGCTTCTCATTGACCAAAAGGAAAATTTTAGGGGAAGCTTTGCCGTGGTGTTTATAGATATAGATAATTTTAAAAATATCAACGATACCATGGGACACGAGGTGGGGGATTCAGTGTTAATTGCTGTCAGCAGCAGACTAAAAAGCTTAGTCAACCCTAACGATATGGCTGGCAGGTTAGGCGGAGATGAATTGGCTTTAATAATACAACACTTTGAAAGTGATGATGCTACCTGTAATTACCTTAAAAGCATAAAGGAGTCTCTGCATAAAACCCTGGAAATAGATAATTTCAGATATAAGGCAACTGCCAGTTTCGGCGTCTCCATATACCCTAAGGACGGCGAAAATGCTATGGAGCTTTTGAAAAATGCGGATACGGCAATGTATAAAGCCAAAGCTATAGGTAAAAACTCTATAAAGTTCTTTACCAATGAGATGAGAGAGGAAGTTTTAAATAAGGTATCCATAGAAACCAATTTAAAACAGGCGCTAGTAAATAATGAAATCTATTTAGTATTCCAGCCTCAGTATGCTTCAGTGGATAAAAAACTTAAGGGTTTTGAAGTACTTGCAAGATGGAATTCCAGTGAACTCGGTTTTATAAGCCCTTTGGGTTTCATAAAGGTGGCTGAGGAAACAGGCTTCATCATACCCCTGGGCTACTGGATTTTTGATAAGTCTTTAAAAAATCTAAAGAAGTGGAAAGCTGAGTATAAGATGGACATAAAACTCTCTATAAATATATCTTCTGTACAGATAATGTCAGTGGATTTTGTAGAAAATATCCAAAGGCTATTAGAAAAAAATGAGGTTAATGGTAAAGATGTGATACTTGAAATAACAGAATCTATATTTATTTCTTCTATGCAGGATGTAATGGACATATTAAACCAGCTAAGATCCTTGGGCCTGTCTATTGCTCTGGATGACTTTGGGACAGGCTACTCCTCACTAAGTTATTTGAGGTCGCTACCGATAAGTTTACTAAAGATCGATAAAAGCTTTATAGATGATATCCACAAGGATGAAGAAGAAAATACTTTGGTAGCTTCCATAATCCAGCTTTCCAGGGCCTTAGGCATATCTGTAGTAGCGGAAGGAGTAGAAACAGAAAGGCAGCTTCAATACCTGAAAGATCATAACTGCAACTATATTCAAGGTTATTTGTGGGGCAAGCCACTGACTGAAGAAGAGGCTGAAAAAATCCTTATGGAAGAGCAAAATGAAGTTTGTTAACAGGCTCTAAACAACCTAGTAAAGGAGTTAGAAAGAACACCCAGAGGGGGACTCACAGGGTGTTCTTGTATACGGTATGTTTATAATTTATCTTTTTCAAAGCTCTAGGAGTCTTTCCTGACCCATAATCCATGCAAATTGCAATATTCCCTGGCAAAGAGAACTTCCTCTTCCAGCTTAAAGAAAGCTTCAGGCTTTTCGCCCGGTATTAAATACTTCCTGTAAACATTATTCTTTGTATGCACTTCAATCCATTCAATATAGTGATTATCCAGCATAGGATGCTCTACATCGCCAATTTTGACCAGAACACCCCCGTCAACCTTCTCGATGACAGGTACATGTTTTTCTTTTGCAGCATCCACGGAATTTTCTTCAATATGCTTCATATATTGCCCACAGCACTCCAGTGTTCCACCGGAATTATGCAGTACCTCAGCAATATTACCACATTTTTCACACTTATAAATTTGTTTCAATTCAGTCATTTATATTCCCTCCTTTACTAAATTGTACCAGGAATAATTTTATTAGTCAATAGTTATTATTCTTTAATTCTATTTATTATTTATTATTTACTAATATTTATTTTTATTGTAATATAAAAGTATGAAAACTATTTAGCAGGTGAGGGGTTACATATTAATATGTTTGAGTACAGCAGTATCGATGAGTTTAAAAGCTTCATAGAAGAGAACATAAACAACAATAAGGGAAAGACTAAAAAGAATATAAAATATTACGGACTGATAAAAGAATTCAGTTTGCTTTGTACAGGCTTTAAAGATTCCTCAGGTAAAAAAGTATGTATTTCTTGTGTCAGGAAATGATACAAAACAAAACGGAGACTTCACTTGAGTCTCCGTTTTGTGGACATAAAATTGTTGATATTCTTAATACTCACAGCTATGAAGAAAAGAATTCCAGCTCGCTGAAGGCTTTCATGAATTCTTTCACTCCATAGTTTTCAAATTCTACTTCAATCATCATCTCGTCTTCCTTCAGCACTTTTCCCATGCCGTATTTCTTATGACTCACCTGTCTTAGGATTATTGGGGGTTCCGAAGAGACGGCTGTTTCTTCAGTGAGTGTTTCTTCTTCAACAGTATCTTCTATCGAAGCTTCTTTCTTCTCTTCAATGGACTTCTGAATCTGCTTTTTAAGTTCCTGCAGATTCACTGCTTCCCTTTCCACTGCATCATTCTGTACCAGATGCTGCGGAATCATCCGGATAAACCTACTTTCCCCAGGCACAGCCCTGAAAAA
>JAUZPH010000287.1 GCA_030706065.1 Bacillota bacterium
CGAACCATCAGATACTGATGTGCTTTCGGAATCATCAGTGTCTCCCGAGCCTTCGGAAAATTCTGAGCTCTCTGAGTCATCTGAGTCATCGGAAATTATTGAGCCTTCCGAGCCTATGGAGCCCATTGAGAATGCAGAGACCGAGGTGGATACCGGAGAAGAGTTGAAGAATAACGAGGAACTCCCGGAAATAAAGCCTTTTGAGGATAACAGCGATGAAGAAAAACATGACAGTTAGATCACATTGAGAAAGGAGAGAGGCTGTTTTTAAGGGTTCCAATTTCAATATATTCCTTATACAGCCCTTATTTATGAAAAGAAATTTGAAAACAGTTATTGTCTTTATTATCTTGTCAGCCTTATTGGCGGTTCTGTCCGGATGCCAGAAGATTGATGAAATTCAGTTGAAAATGGGGCTTAAGAATAATGACTTTGAATATATTAAGGATAATAAAGCCGATAAGATTGTAATACAAAACACCAGAGATAAAGGCTTCAAATTTACAGTTACTGATAAGAGAACGATAAAAGAGATGTATGATATCCTGTCATCAGCCAAAAAGGTGGATAAAAAGTCCTCCTTGGAGCCTGATTATGTATTTGAGATTTATGAAGGCAGTACTGTTCACAGATTTAGTTATATAACAGGTATGGATAAGAATGACTACGGCAACCTATACGGTGATGACAGTATTTATATAGTATCAAAGAGAATCGATTACGATATAATCAAGAATTTATGGAATTACAGGGCGCCGAGGGATTTTAAGAGTACCTACTACGGTTCAATAATAGAATTTCTTAAAGACTATGGGGCGGATATAACCAAGAACAGCAAAAATGTAGGAATTGACCTGTCCCAGGATGTTGAGGCTGCAAAGTATATGCTGTCCACGGAGATTGAGGACTTTAATAGCGAATTGGCAGATACAATAAGTACTGCAAAGCTGGTGAATAACGACAGGGATAAGTATGACGTTCTTGTTACTATAAAGACTCAGGGTTATAAAACAACGGTATACAAGGCAATAATAACAGTAAATGACAAAAAAGATAACAGCGAAACGAAATATTACGTCAATAACGTATATGAAAATAACGAGTGGACTATCGAGGTAACCAAGGATAAACCGGATAAGTTCTGATAGGGCCTTTAAGGCCCAATTAAGCTTGAACAATACTATAGAGGAGGTTTATAACATGAGTAATTGTGATAATTGTGCCAGCAAGGGAAGCTGCGGCAGTGTTGGTGGTTCCTGTTCAAAGCTTTTTCCCCGCTATGGCAGTGTTAAAAATATAATCGGAGTCATCAGCGGTAAAGGCGGGGTTGGAAAGTCCACTATTACCGGTATAGCGGCACTGGAACTGGTAAAGGAGGGCTACAGGGTTGGTGTACTGGATGCAGATATAACTGGGCCATCCATGCCGAGATTTTTTGGCATAAATGAGAAAAGAGCAAATATTATTCAAGGACAGAAGGAAAATGAGGTCCAATTTGAACCGGTTTTAAGCAAGAGCGGAATAAAGGTAATGTCTCTTAATCTTCTCACAGAGGAGGAAGAACAGCCCGTGCTTTGGAGAGGGCCGGTAATCAACGGAGTGTTGAACCAGATGTTTTCGGATACACTCTGGGGAGAACTCGACTACCTGCTTATCGACATGCCTCCGGGTACCGGTGATGTGGCACTCACTGTTATGCAGAGCTTTCCTTTGAGCTCTCTGGTCATAGTGTCTACTCCCCAGGATATGGTGTCCATGATAGTAAAGAAGGTTGTAATCATGGCACAAAAGTTGAATGTGCCCATTCTTGGAGTGGTTGAGAACATGTCATATGTTCAGTGCAGTTCCTGTGATGAAAAGATAAGGTTATTCAGCAGGAAATCCGCGGAAGAACAGGCAGAATATCTGGGATTGCCCTTACTTGAGGAAATGCCCGTTGACATAGAACTGACGGAAAGCCTTGAGGCGGGAGAAGTAGAAAGATATATCTTCAATACCATGAAATACAAGAATATTATCGGTAAATTAGTATAGAATAATTGTGTGGATACTATAGGAGGGTGTGAAAAATATAGTCATTCTTTTTCACACCGTGCTATATACATATAATATTTGGAGGTGTTTACATGGAAGCAGTAGTTGATAAGGATACCTGTATAGGCTGTGGGTTATGTCCTTCCATATGCCCGGAGGTTTTTGAAATGCAGGATGACGGGAAGGCAGGAACAATAGTTGACACAGTGCCATCTGGTGTAGAAGATAGTGCTAAAGAGGCGGAAAGCAACTGCCCTGTTAATGCAATAGCGGTAAAGTAGAATATAATAGGTGTATTACATAAAATAAAAGGGGCTTTAAAGCCCTTTTTATTTTATGCTGTTTTTTGAGCACTTCTTAGAAGTTTTTGTACAGGTAAAGCAGCCAGTATAAGGATGCATATTATGGCATCTACACCAAGGAAGGTGCCGTTATATACTATAGAATACCAAAGTGATGAGGAATAACCTGCCTCAGCAGCATAGCTGTAGAAGAATACCACACCGGACACTACATGGCATATGAATCTAAGACTTATGCCTGCGACAGCTCCAAAGTATTTATTCCACTTAAAGAAACCGGCAGCACCTATTGCTAAATATGCCAATGGATAATCCAGCAGAAGTTGAACAGGATGTACTACATAAGGACCGATTAAAAGAGACAGTATACCGCACACTAGACCCGTCAGCATTCCTATCTCAGCACCATACCACAGTGACATAAGTATAATGGGAACCATGCTGCCCAAGGTTATACTTCCCCCCTGAGGCATCTTGTAAATTTTGAACAGGTCCAGAACAGTGGAAAGAGCCACCATGAGACCAATCTGCGCCAAAAGATTAGCAGAGAACCGAATCTTTCTTGCCTTTACGAGTACAACAAGGATAATGAGTACAGCTGCGACAGCAATTATGCCTAGTGGTTGCCCGAAAATATCCTTAAGGTTTTGCACAAAGTTTATGCTTGTTACTGATTCCCAGCTTTCCTTAAGGCTGCCAAAAATGTTGTTTATAAAGTTGCTCATATAAATACCTCCTCCGCCGAGGCGTACAACGGGATGAAATTTAAAAGCCGCTTTTCCGTAACGGAAAGCGGCTATGATAAACTTCACATCACTGCTTCCCTACGCTGGTATTAACCAGATCAGGTATAAGGGTTAATGAATAGAAATATCCATTTCTCAGCCCGAGGCACCCCTAGCAAATATTATTATAATATATTCTTGCTAATATAATTTTAGTGTATTTACTAAAAAAAGTCAACGAGTTTATCGTTGGTTATGGAATTGACGCTTCTTGGTATGTCAACGGTGTCTCCGATGTTAACATCCCTTGGAAGACGGGTTATGGATATATCAAGGGTTTCACCATTTTCCATCATAACAAAGGCTTCCGTCATATTTTTATCATATATTTTGCCCTTCATAAAAATCACCTCACGTATATTCTGCCGGTAACATACAGCTATTATTCATAGGGTGATAGTTGTAAAATTCATTGACAATTGACAATGAAGGATGGGGCTGCTGCATAATAAAAAAATACATTATGCTCAGCTCCTTTTGTATGTAATGCAAGCAAATATATTTATAAGGCAGACTAAGGCTATGTTGTAAATTAGTGGTATAAGCTGATTAAGACAAGCTTCCTGTGTCAATAATCTAAATATAAGGTTTATGGAAACAAGTTTATTTAGCTCAAAAGCTTGGTTTCCGTAATTGAAATCTGTTAAGTTAGAGGTGGCACATATGTCAGATGAATTAAATAAAACCAATGAAGTATTTGAAGCGATAAAGTCCCTAAAACCCTCACAGATAAAATATCTGGAGAATGTTTTATTATCTCCGGAAACAGCAATACCTGAAGGAAACCAGCACGAAAGCAGTCATGTCGAAGTTTTAGCTTGTCCTGACTGCGGAAGTTCCTCCATTGTCAAGTTCGGCAGAAACAGGCTGGGGAAACAGCGCCACAAGTGCAAAAACTGCAAAAGAAGCTTCGTACTTCCTTCAAAGTCTCCTTTAAGATGCAGTAAAAAAACAGTTCAGCAGTGGCTCCTCTACATGGAGTGCATGGCTAAAGGCATGTCTATACGAAAGTCCGCTGTCGTAGTTGGCATCAATATAAAAACCTCTTTCTACTGGAGACACAAAATATTAAATGCCTTGAAATCAGAAATGAAAGACAATCTTTCAGGGGTGGTTGAGATTGACGAAACAGGCCTTCCGGAAAGTTTCAAAGGGAATCGTTCAAAGGATGCGAATTTTCATATGGGAAGGCCGCCGAGAAAACGGGGTGTGAAGCTGTCTGAAACCTATACAGTAAGAAGAGTAAGGGTGATCTGCTGCCTGGACAGAGACGCGGGTATATTTTCTCAAGTTATCGGAAGAGAGAGACCGGGTATTCGGCAGCTCATAAGCCTTTTCAAAGACAGGATAAAGACAGGTTCCACCATCTGCACAAACAATAATACCGCATATAATACCACGGCAAAGGAACTTGACCTTAACCTTTATAAGCTTGCTTTTTCAAGTCAGGTGATAGAAGAAACATACCATAATCAAAAGGCAAAGACCTTTGGAAGAGAACTTAAAAGATTTCTTGTAGGTTTTAATGGTGTCGCCACAAAATATCTCAATAATTATATAGCATGGCTTAAGTGGAACTGTCTGAGGAAGGTTTGTAACTCGGGTTTCAGCGTCATGGAAATGCTTCTGGTTATAGCCTTCAGCAGTGCTTGGCTAAGGGTCTGCGACCTCAGAAATGTGAGTTCCATGCCGGAAATGGCATGTACACAAATATAGGGCTTGTCTAACAAGTTCATATACCACTATTTTGGAACATAGCCTTAGTCCGATCATAACAAATATATTGTTTACACTAAAAGGCATGTACCATGACTTAAAGTAGGGACGTTGTAAGAAAAATCAAATATAAATACATATACTACAACAGCACTCTGTCTTTTTGCAAGAGAGGCTGTGCACTTACTCCTTAGTGCGACAGCCCCTACTAGTTTATATCTATGTAATATCCAGCTTTCCCTTATTGTCGATGATGTGCCACCAAGTTTTACCAGGTGCAAGATATACATCATTTCCCTGATTATCCTTGAGCAGTGTAGGAGAATTTTCATCTTTTTTGCTCCATTTTATCCTGATACACTTTCCACTGCTTATGAGATAACCGGTACCTTCGCCTACCTGCCGTATCTCAATTCTGCCTTTATCATCATTTGCAATAGGGTGTATTTCAGTGAATTGAATGACAATATTGGTTACCGCGATAGCATTCCCATTGGATTTATCTACTGCTGCTGTTCCATCCATGGATTTATAATATAAACCGTC
>JAUZPH010000288.1 GCA_030706065.1 Bacillota bacterium
AAAAAAGGTATACAGCCTTGGAAAAACTGAAGTTAATGCATTGAGAGGTGTGAACCTAAGCATAGGGAAAGGGGAGTTCTTTGTTCTGGCGGGACCCTCCGGCAGCGGCAAGTCAACCCTGTTAAACATCATCGGCTGTCTGGATTATCCTACGGAAGGAGAGGTATGGCTTGAGGATATGCTTGTCAGCGAGTATCCGGAAAAGGAGTTGAACAGAATAAGGCTTCATCATATAGGCTTCATCTTTCAGTCCTTTAATCTTATCCCGGTACTGGATGTTTTCGAAAATATTGAACTGCCGCTGCTCATAAGGCACGATATTTCAGCGAAAGAGAGGCGGCATAGAGTAAATGAGATAATTGAAAAGGTAGGTCTTACAAGCCAGATAAGACAGAAGCCCTCGGAGCTTTCAGGAGGACAGCAGCAGAGGGTAGCTGTTGCGAGGGCATTGGTTACAAGGCCAAAGGTAATACTGGCGGACGAACCAACTGCAAACCTGGATACAAATACCGGTAATGAGATTATTGAATTAATGCATGAAATATGTATTAAGGAAGCGGCCACCTTTATTATTTCTTCCCATGACCCCAAGATAATAAAGAAAGCAGGAAGGTCGGTGTATCTTCAGGATGGTCAGGTGAAGGAGGCAGGGGCATGAAGCTGTTCGAACTATCTGTAAAGAATGCATCGGTTAAATGGTGGAGGTCCCTGACCCTTGGCTTTTTCATATTCTGTGTTACTTTTGTGTTGATTATGTCTAATTCATTTATTCTCTCGGCAAAAAGGAAGGTGGAATCGGTAGTACAGAATGGAATAACCGGGCAGATTGAGATACGGAATCAGGATTCCATGGAAGACGATATGGCTGCACAATACAGTATGGGCTGGGATGCGCTGAAGCCGATAAAGGCTTCAAATATCTCGGCGGTGTACAGTATTATAAAAAAAGAATTCCCGGAGATTAAAAAGGAGCTTTTGGTAAGGCAGAGCGTATTCTTCACAAAAGATGACAAGAGGACTCAGACCATGCTTATCGGCATCGGCCAGGGTTTTGATTCCTATAAAGAAGCCTTTATGCTCTCCTCGGGCAGATACCTGGACCCTGCCTCCAATGACGAGATATTGCTTACGGAGGAACATGCGGATTCTTATAAGATAAAGGTAGGGGACAGTATAGAAGTATCAACGAAGAACATGTATGGGCTTGAGTCAAAGGAGAAGCTGAAGGTTGTAGGCATAGGAAGCTTTATAATGCTCTCCCTCTTCAGTTATAACGCAAACTATACAAGCATGGCTGCAGTAAGGCAGCTTTCCGGTATAAGTGAGGATGAAGCAACGGATATAATACTTTTTACTCCGGCATATGAGAATCCTGCACTTATAAAGGAGAAGCTCGCAGCGGGCTTGAAAGGCATGGGAATAAAATATTCCATAACAAAGGATGAAAAGATGACCAGTAATGACCTTAAAGTTACGGACCTCAAATTTGATGAAAAGGATGAAGGGGTAAAGCTGTCGGACCAGGAGGAGATGGGAAAAACTTTTAAGGGGGCCAGCGGGACGATGTTTATGGCACTGAATATATTTATCGCTTTCATGGTTATCATCGTCAGCATTTTGATTATAAATCTTGTGTATATGACGGGACTGGAGCGGTTCAGAGAGATAGGCACCTTAAGAGCAATAGGTTTCAGCAGGCTTCAGGTCATAAAGGTTTTTATGGGTGAGATAGTTCTGGTAAGCGCTGTTGCCGCAGTATTGGCAGCACTTGTGGGTATAGGGCTGATCTATGTTTTGGGTTATACGGGTATAGAGTCGCCGATACCGGCTTTCGATTTTATCATGGGGAAAACCCTTAATCTTGTTATCGATGTAAAATCCATTGCTGCTACTCTTCTGCTTATAACCGGTGTCTCACTGGGAGCCTCTTTTTACCCTGCATACAAGGCCTGCTCTGTGGACCCTGCTCAGGCTATAAGAACTGTTTAGGGGGAATCCGCATGAGTGTATATTTTAAAATAGCCTTGAGAAATATATTGAAAAATAAAAAAAGAACTGCTCTTATAGGACTGACTCTGACAAGTTCCTCTGTGCTCCTTCTCTTCAGCTTTGCAATGAGCAACGGCATTGCAAGACAGATACTTGAAAAATATAAGGACTTTCAATCCGGGGATGTTACAGTTCTTTGGAGCAATGTGAAGGAGATAGAAAGTAGCGACCCAAGCCGGTTGTTTTTTTCAGCCTATGATGCAAGGAAGGACAGCGAAAACAAGGCGGCAATTCAGCACTTGAATGAATTCCTTAAGACTAACTCCAAGGATATAAAAACTTACTTCAAGTCGGTAAGAGGAAACTGCACAGTAGATACAGGAAAATATGCATCCTTCAGCATGTTGTTCGGGTTGTCCCAAGAGGAGGCAAAATATCTCAAAGACAAGAAAATAATTAAGATCGAAGAGGGAGATATGCCTTTTGGCCATAAATATGGTGTGTGCATAAGCGACGATATGGCCGAAAAGAACAATATAAAGGTGGGAGACTGGATTACAATAGACAGTACAACCTTCAGTGGATATGTTAACACCCAGGAATATCAGGTGGTAGGGCTGTACAGGAGCAGTTCCGATTATGACAGCATCTATGTCTATATGTCGGAGTCCGATGCGGTAGAACTGCTGGATCAGCCTCCGGAATATTTCCAAAGCCTCCGGATTTATTTGAAAGATCCTGATACCTCTGTAAACTTTGCAGAGAAGCTGGATAAATATCTCTTGGAGAAGAATGATGTGTTAAGAGCAGAAGATTCCGGCTATTCGGCACAATTTTATACCATGATTGCAGGAATGCTGAAAATCCTTTTCACAGTATTTGTAGTGTTCATCATGTTCATAATTGCAGTGGGAATAAGATCCGTAGTACGGATGAATCTCTTTGAAAGGCTGAAGGAATTCGGTACCTTGAGAGCAATAGGCGCCAGCAGGCTTCAAAGCTTCCTGATAATCTTTCTGGAAATATTTTTGATGTCGCTTATTTTCTTCGCAGCTGCTTATGTACTGACAATTATCCTTGTGGCAGTCCTTTCACAGATTGGAATTTATATAGGCAAAGGAACTATTGCCTATGTACTGGGTGGAGAGTCAATATATCCTTTATTCGTCTTTACAGACACCTTTACAGCCATAGCTATCATGACAGTGTTCTCCTTGTTTTCACCGCTTAAGCCGGGCTTAAAGCTGTGCTTCCAGAAGATTACCGACCTTCTGGCTCAAAATCAAAAGCCCGTATCAGTGCCTGTGGCATTGATGAAAAGTTTACTTGGCAGGGAAAAGTCAATCAGAATAATGGAAAAGGGTATTGGGGGTTGAAGAGTTTGAATAATAAAAAGTTGGGTAAAACGAAATCAAGATTCAAAAGTATATTGTCATATATAATGGTCGGCATAGTCAGTGTAGGTTTAACTGTGGCATTTGGCGGAAACGGAAAAAAGGAGAAGGTTCAGGAGGTAAAAAAAGCCGATGATACTGCGGCAGTTGCTTCAGATAACGCCAATGGGAACGAAGGGAAAGACATCACTTTTATAGATAACTGGTATATGGATACGCGAGTGAAATTCATTATGGATGGAATCTGGCACAGAATGGGCAATATGGGGGAAATCCTCGATACAGTAAAAAATATAAGGCATACCAGTGAACTCAGCTGGTTCCGGGAATGGAACAAGACTGCGGAAAGAGTCATGGCAATCGGCGACAATTCACTGGCGGGGGGCCACGACATAAGTGCCGGAGATGCCTATTTAAGGGCAGCCAATTATTATCTTGCCGCAGAGGTATTCCTCCATGTAAATTCCGAGGATCCGCGAATTCTCGAAACTTATAAGAAGGGAGCCGACTGCTTTATAAAGGGAATGAAACTACTGGGGGAACCGGTGACGGAAGTATCTATCCCTTATGAAGGAACTACGCTTAGAGGATATTTTTTTAAGACAGCATTGAAGGAAAAGGCCCCAACCCTATTAGTACACCAGGGCTTTGACGCTCCTATAGAAAATACAAAATATATTGCTGAAGAAGCAATCAAGAGAGGTTATAACTGCCTGCTGTTTGACGGGCCAGGACAAGGTCTGGCCATCAGGGAACAAAAACTGGCTTTCCGACCGGATTGGGAAAAGGTTGTTGGGCCGGTGGTGGATTATGTTGAGACGAGGCCCGACGTTGACAAGGACAATATAATGCTTATGGGAATAAGCATGGGAGGGGGCTTTGCAGTAAGAGCCGCTGCCTATGAGCCCAGGCTGAAGCTTACTATTGTAGATCCCGGTTATATCAACTGCTACGATATCATCAAGGATATGCTTACGCCAAAGCTTGTGAATCTCTATGAGCAGGATCCGGTGGAGTTTGACAAAAAATTTCTGGAGCTTACCAAATATGATGTAGGCCTCCGCTGGGGAATATACCATGGCATGTGGGTTTTCGGATGTAAGACACCCTCCGAGTTTTTTACAAAGCTAAAGGAATTCAACTATGAGAAAGATGTAGATAAGATAAAGTGTAAAATGCTGGTGATGGACGGTACCGGAGAAACCTGGGGAAAGGGCCAGGCAAAGAAGCTCTATGATGAACTAAAAAGCCCAAAATACTATATGCAGTTTACCGAAGAGGACGCCGCTGATGGGCACTGCCAGGTAGGCGGGCCTGCAATTTCCACCCAACGGATGTTCGACTGGCTGGATGAAAATCTGGGCAAATAGAAAAATATTATAATATTTTTATATTTCATATAAAGTACAAGGAGTCATCATATGTTGTTTGATGGTTCCTTGTATTTTCTATTGAGATACAATTATGTTACAATAAGAAGGGTATTCCAGGTGTTTGGAATGTAACTGCAGTTTACCGGAAGGCCTGTAATACTATTACAAATGAAATGGGGGAGGAAGATTTGATACACATTGAAGATAAAGCGCTGGATTATGCCAGAAGCAAGGAGTTATGCTTTGTTGCAGGCATAGCCACAAAATCGATACCATGCGGCTGAAGTGAGGGGAAGACGACTCTCGTGAAGAGCCTAAAATTAAGAGTTTTATATGAGACTGAAATACTTGATAAGGAACAGTATAATATATTTGAGTATCAGGGAACGAAAGTATATGTACTGAATGAGTTGAAGGTTGAAGGAGATATAAATATTTTTCAGAAGAGAAAAATGCCTTTTTCAAAGCCTGTTTTTGGTGTAAGAGGGATAAAAGTTTAAATCAAAGCTTGTATTTTATTATAAAGGTAAAAAAGAGAGGTAGAATTGTGATAAGAGCAAGTGAAAGCAATGCGGTTGGCGGACCTTTCAGAATGTCTTTAGACATAGCCAGTAACAGG
>JAUZPH010000289.1 GCA_030706065.1 Bacillota bacterium
AACAATTTTTACCGAACCATATATAGACAGTGCTTCAAAAACAATGGAAGTATCCGTAGCCAGGGCAGTACTAAATGATGGTAAACTGGCGGGTGTTGTTTCCATAGATATTGATTTAAGTACACTGTCAAAGATGTTTTCCGGTTACAAGGTTGGGTCTACCGGATATGTGAATTTAGTCGATTTAAAGGGCAGCATGGTTGCACATCCTGATACCAAACAGTTTGGAAAAGATGATGATGTAACAAAAGTATCAGGAAACTTCTGGAACAAGGTGAAAGCGAATGAGGAAGGTTTTATGTCCTATGACAATGATGGCAGTAATCAATACGCAAGTTACGCCACAAATAAAACTACAGGCTGGAAGCTTATCGCAACTCAGGACAGCAGGGAATTGTCAGCGGATACAAATTCCATAAGGGGTATGACCATTCTGCTGCTGTTCATAATAGCAGTGCTTGCAGTATTGATTTCATCATTTGTAAGCAGGTCAATAACAAAACATCTTCGCAAATTGAAAGATATATTTGAAATGGCTGCCGGCGGCGATTTATCAGTAAAGGTGGATATTAAAGCAAAAGATGAAATCGGAAGCCTGGCAGAAAGCTTTAATATAATGATAGAGAAAATCGGAACACTCATAAGGAATGTTAAAGAATCCGCCGATACAATAGTGAATACATCCGATGTCATATCCAATATGTCAAATGAAACCACCAGAACAATCAGCGAAATAGCGGTTACCATAGACCAGGTTGCTCAAGGTACTTCATCACAGGCCCAGGATATTAATAACGGGGTAGGAGCAATAGATGAATTGGCTAATGAGATGGAGAATATTGCTAAGCTCTCGGATGAAATCAGTACAGTTTCAGTAGAGACCAGTCAGTTGGGTTCCAATGGATTAAAAATTGTAAATGTGCTCATTGAAAAGACACAGGAAAATAATAAGGCTGCTGCCACAGTGGGAAGTTCTGTTAATGAGATGGGAAGTGCAATTTCGGAAATAAGTATCATAACAGATACCATCGACAGTATAGCCGGGCAAACAAACCTTTTGGCACTTAACGCCGCAATAGAGGCGGCCCGTGCCGGTGAAGCAGGACGCGGTTTCTCTGTAGTGGCAGAGGAAATAAGAAAATTGGCAGAACAATCTACAGCAGCCACAAAGCAGATACAGAGCCTCATTCAAAAGATCAGTGCAGCGGGCATGGAATCAGTCAAATCCATGGATGAAGCCAAAATTATAGTTGAGGCTCAAAATTCAGCTGTAAGTGAAACCAGGGATATCTTTGGGAAAATACGTGATTCTATTGAAAGCTTAAAAAACAAGATTAATGAGGTGCAGGTTTCTGTCAATGAAACCAACAAGAATAAGGATAATCTGGTAAATGCCATGCAGAGTATATCGGCAGTGGCAGAAGAAAATTCAGCCTCCACGGAACAGGTTTCCGCATCGACCCAAGAGGTAACGGCAGCAATGGAGGAATTCAACAGCACTTCCACGGAATTAAAGGAGCTGGCAGGTAATTTGGAGGAACAGCTTACACAGTTTAAATTGTAAGAATCATCATTCAGAATTAATTTGATATGAGCAAGCCAAAAGTGGGGTGCCGCAGGGTACCCCACTTTTTATATATCACTATTCGCATAACCGGATAAGCAATAATTCCATTGTTAAGAATATATGCCTTCAATTACTAATAATAATGATAAATAGGAGATATCAATTTTATGATATCAATAGGCCGTTCAACAATCAGTGAGGCAGGGACTAATTTTCACCGTCGCAGCTCAAGGATTGTTTGATACCTGATTGGAGGTTAAGAGGTATGTCCATGGTGATAACATTATCAACCTATGATGGGATTGTTTTAGCGTCTGACAGCAGATTATTGTTTGGGAACAGAGGTATGTATGATGATGATTCGCAGGAGATATACATAATGAACCACAAAATCTGCATAGCTCTAACCGGTCATGCCGTATCAAAAGCCGGGGTGGATTTTGGGGATGCAATAAGAGAATATATAATGAAAAACAACTATAAGGAAAATATTTCTGATGTAGTCAGGGATTTTTATGAGGAGCTTGGGCCGCTGTCCAGGAATAAATCCAGATTCAAGGATTTTAATGATGCTCTCAATATTATTGGATACAGCGGCAATAGAACACCGCAATCGATCCTTATAGAGGCCGATACATGTCCCCCAAAATTAGCTCCTGTATTCGACTCCTTCCTCAGGATCAATCACCCCGGAAAAGAAGGGGAAGATGTGACAGAGTATGTTAAAAGCATTATGGAGCAGTATGAAGAAAATGCCGGTGAAATCGGAGTGGAAAAAGCCATAGAGCTCTGCCAGACATGGATAGATGAAGCCTCCGAGTTACACAGAGGTATTGGAGGGGAGGTAGATATAATACAGATGACAAAAGATAAAACCAGGTGGATAAAGGATAAGAGAAACAGGCATAAGCGCTTATCACAGAAATTATCCAAAAGAATAATGGGTAGATAAAGACAGGAAATAAAAAAGGAGCATTCCCTAGAGAAAGCTCCTGCTTTTGATTCGTATTTTCAAATTTCATGTATTATAATGTAGTCCTAACATCGGTATCCTGAAGCGGATCACTGGTATAGCGCAATTTTTTAAACTCTTTCGGCGAGCAATTCTTATGTGCTCTAAAAACCCGGTTAAAGGATGACAGGCTATTGAAGCCGGACTGCAGGGCAACTTCAGTAATGGATAGGCTTGGATTAAGCAGAAGCACTTCAGCCTTTGATATGCGCTTACAATTTATATATTCCGTCAAAGACATATTGGTGAACTTCTTAAATAACCTTGAGAAATGGAATCTGCTGAATCCTCCAAGGCCGGCTAGCTGCTCCAAAGTCAAATTCTCAGCATAATGCTCTTCTATATAATTAAATATGTATGAGAACTTGTTCATATAATCCTGATATTTATTTTGAGGAATTTTTTTAAGATGAGATGTGGCCTTGGTATATTTCTTTGCAATTAAGATGTATATGCTGAGCAATTTAACATACATAACAGCATTTTTAAATTCATTGTCTCCAAAGTATTCGCTGCGGATATCCAGCATCAGATTATAAATATCAGTGTGTATATCAGGATCCAGTTTACTTGATATAATTGTTATGAATTGTAAAACAGCACTGAACAAGTTAAAATCCTTCAGGTTGTTTATCAGGGAATAATCAAATTGCAGTATCATACGTTCACTATGATCTGGTGCTGACAGGCTATGGAGATTTCCTGGTGATATAAATAAGATATCACCGGTATTAATGCTGTATGAAGTACCGTTTAGATTGACGCAGCATTCTCCCTGGAGGCACAAAATAACTTCGGTCTCCCTATGCCAGTGTGGACTAAAGGATACATCATTTTCAGATAGATTAACATTAATATAATATCCGCTGTCAAAGACTAATTGCTCTAAGGGATTGGATGTTAATTTCATTTATTAGTCCTCCTCAGCACAAAAGTTGTTGTTTTTATTATAACATATATTTATCAACTTTTTATAAATAGTGATTTGTTGATACAAAATATAACATAAGAAAATATAGCAATAAATAAGTTGTGGTTAGCAAAAAATGTGGAGAAATTACTGGTGAAAAGCTTTACTATGAATATATAATCAGTAAAAAAAGAAAGGAATGATTTAAATGGAAAAAAATATTTTAGGGACAAATGTTGTTACTCAGATAGGAATTTTAGTAAATGATATTGAGAAGGCAGCTCAGGATTACGCTGATCTTCTGGGAGTTGAGAAACCGGAGATATACATGACTGCAACTCAGGATATAGCCAAGACTTTGTATCATGGGAATCCGACACCGGCCAGAACAAAACAGGCGTTTTTCCATGTCGGGCCCAATATAGATATAGAGCTTCTGGAACCGGATCATGAACCAAGTACCTGGAGACATGATTTGGATACTTATGGCGAAGGAATTCACCATATAGCCTTTAACATCGACGGTATGACAAAAATAGTAGAGCGCCTTGAACGAAACGGTTTGAAAGAGATTCAAAAGGGAGAATGGGTTGGAGGACGTTATTCATATATAGATGCAAAAGATACCTTGAAGCTGACATTGGAACTGCTGGAAATAGATAAATAGTTAGTGAATATGACAGTAATTGAAGGTGTATGGTTAGGGAGGAAGAAGAATGAGAAAAGTAAAGATTGGAATTATCGGCTGTGGAGTAATCAGTAATACATACATTTCTAATATTAAAGCAATGTTTTCTTATTTGGAGATTGTTGCATGTGCAGATATAAATATTGACAGGGCAAGAGAAATGGCAAAAAAGTATTCAATTCCAAAGGCATATTCCACGGAGGAGCTGCTGGCGGACCCTGAAATAGAGATTGCAGTAAACTTAACCATCCCTTCTGTTCATGCAGAAGTAAATCAAAAGGCTCTGCTGGCAGGAAAGCATGTTTACTGCGAAAAGCCTTTTGCCTTAAGCCTGGAAGATGCTGAGGCTACAATGGAATTAGCCAGATCAAAGGGCCTGAGGATAGGCGTAGCTCCGGAGACCTTCCTGGGGGCCGGGATTCAAACCTGCAGAAAAGCAATTGATGAAGGCTGGATCGGCAAGCCCATTGCAGCAACGGCAAATATGGTTTCTTCAGGAACGGAAACCTGGCATTCTTCGCCGGAATTCTTCTATAAGAAAGGGGCAGGCCCGCTGTTAGATATGGGACCGTACTATATAACAGCACTGGTGACTCTGCTGGGGCCAATAGGCCAGACATCATGTTTTTCAAGCATCGGAAACCCGCAGAGAAGAATCTACAGCAATCCCTTGAGAGGAAAAATGATCGATGTAGAAGTTCCGACAACCTATACAGGCATAATGAAATTCGAAAGCGGTGTTCATGTAAATATGAATATGAGCTTCGATGTATGGTTTTCAAATCTTCCGAAGCTGGAGATTTACGGCACGGAAGGTACCCTGATTGTCCCTGACCCCAACATGTTTGGAGGACAGATAAAGATATTCCGAAAGGAAAGGGTATTGGATTCTATCAGTGGGAGTATGTACGGGGAGAAAAAGTCCCAGGACACTAATCCATATGAGCACCTGCAGGAGATACCTCAAGTGTACCAGCAGCCGCTGGAATATATGCGGGGCCTTGGAGTTCTCGACATGGCCTATGCCTTGGTGAACGGAAGAAAACACCGTGCAAATGAAGAACTTGCATATCATGTTACAGAGGCAATGCTCAGCTTTGATATTGCTGAAAAGGAAGGCATAGTTTATAAAATGAAATCCACCTGTTCAAGACCGGACCCCCTGCCTAAGGGCATGGAATTTGGTGAACTGGATTAA
>JAUZPH010000029.1 GCA_030706065.1 Bacillota bacterium
AGGCAGGGAATGACAAAGGATAGAGACGAGATAATTAAAAAGCTTGTAGAGATACAATATGAGAGAAATGAGATAGATTTTCACCGCGGAACCTTCAGGGTCCGGGGAGATGTGCTGGACATAGTTCCCGCCAACTCCAACGCCCGGGGAATAAGGGTGGAATTCTTTGGAGATGAAATAGACAAGATAAGAGAGTTTGATATACTGACCGGAGAACTCTTCAAGGACCTGAAGCATGTGTCCATATTCCCGGCATCCCACTTTGCCACTTCGGCGGAAAAGATGGAGACAGCAATAAAGAAGATCGAAGAGGAACTTGAAGAGAGACTGAGGGAACTCACAGCGGCGGATAAGCTGTTGGAGGCTCAGAGGATCAAGCAGAGAACCAATTTTGATATAGAAATGATGAGGGAAGTAGGATACTGCAGCGGTATAGAAAACTATTCAAGAATACTGGACGGCAGAGATCCCGGGACACCGCCTCAGACGCTGATAGATTATTTTCCGGATGATTTACTCATTTTTATAGATGAGAGCCATGTCACCCTTCCACAGGTAAGGGCCATGTATGCCGGTGACCGTTCAAGAAAGAATACCCTGGTGGATTACGGCTTCAGACTGCCTTCTGCCTTTGACAACAGACCCTTGAGGTTTGAGGAGTTTGAGAAAAAGGTAAGCCAGGTGCTCTTTGTAAGTGCTACTCCGGCAAAGTACGAATTTGAACATTCGGAAAATGTGGCTGAGCAGATTATAAGGCCAACCGGGCTTCTGGATCCGGAGGTAATAGTAAGGCCAGTCAAGGGACAGATAGATGACCTTATCGGCAGTATAAAGGAAACCACGGCCCGGGGCTTCAGAATCCTGGTAACCACCTTGACAAAAAGGATGGCTGAGGACCTTACCAAATATCTCAAGGAACTGAACATTAAGACCACATATATGCATTCCGGCATTGATACCATCGAAAGAATGAAGAAAATCAGGGATCTGCGTACCGGTGAATTCGATGTGCTTGTAGGAATAAACTTATTGAGGGAAGGCCTCGACATACCTGAGGTGGCGCTGGTTGCCATACTGGATGCGGATAAGGAAGGCTTCCTTAGATCTGAGACTTCACTTATTCAGACAATCGGTAGAGCAGCTAGAAACAGTGAAAGTAAAGTAGTGATGTATGCAGACGTGTTGACGGACTCCATGAATAAGGCTATCTCTGAGACAAACAGAAGGCGCGGGCTGCAGATGAAATATAATGAAGAGCATGGGATTACTCCCACAACCATCGCAAAGGAGATAAGAGATATTCTTGAAATCTCAAAGGTTTCCGAGGAAGGTGTTCAATACGGCACCATGGAGGAAGCTCTGGAGAATACCAGGGAAAATATAGAGAAGACCATTGAAAGATATGAAAAAGAGATGAGGGCGGCTTCAAAGGACCTGCAGTTCGAGAGGGCAGCACAACTCAGGGATCTTATATTTGAGCTGAAAAAGAAGCTGAACAAAGTTTCAAAGAGTTAGAATTGAGGGTGAAATACATGAGGGATAAGATAAAGATTAAAGGAGCCAGGGTTCACAACCTAAAAAATGTAGACCTTGAAATACCAAGGGATAAGATTGTAGTTTTCACTGGATTGTCGGGATCGGGGAAATCTTCACTGGCTTTTGACACACTATATGCCGAGGGCCAGAGGCGATATGTAGAATCGCTGTCTGCCTACGCCAGGCAGTTCCTTGGCCAGATGAACAAACCGGATGTGGATTATATAGAAGGTTTGTCCCCGGCCATATCCATCGACCAGAAAACTACCAGCAGAAATCCACGTTCCACCGTGGGAACTGTTACCGAGATATATGACTATCTCAGACTGCTGTATGCCAGAATAGGTATACCCCACTGCCCAAAGTGCGGCAGAGAGATATCCCAGCAGTCGGTAGACCAGATGGTGGATAGGGTTCTGGACCTTCCTGAGAGAAGCAAGATTCAAGTCATAGCTCCCATAATAAGAGGAAGAAAAGGAGAACACGAAAAGATAATCGACAACATAAAAAAGAACGGTTTTGTCAGAGCGAGAATCGACGGTGTTATGTATGACCTGTCCGAGGATGAGGTCAAGCTTGAGAAGAACGTAAAGCATACCGTTGAGGCTGTTGTAGACAGACTTGTTGTGAAACCGGACATCAGGGGACGTTTGGCGGACTCTCTGGAAACGGCACTGAAGCTGGCAGAGGGCCTGATAATTGTAAATGTCATCGATGGAGAGGATATACTCTTCAGTGAGAAGTTTGCCTGTCCTGAATGCGGCATAAGCATAGAGGACCTGGCTCCGAGGATGTTTTCCTTCAACTCTCCCTGGGGAAAATGCGACCAATGCGACGGCCTTGGAACTCTTCTGGAGATTGATGAGGACCTGGTTTTGCCGGACAGAAGCAAGAGCATTCTGGACGGAGCCTTTGCAACCTGGGGAGAGGGAAGGCTTAAGGAAGATTCCTGGACCTACAGTGTAATGAAGGCACTGAGCAAGAAATACAAGTTTAAGCTGGATACACCTATAAATGAACTGCCGGAGAAGATAGTGGATCTACTGCTCTACGGCACTAAGGGTGAGAAAGTTGTGGTAAAGTATGACAAAGAATTCTCCTCCGGGGAATTCAACCATAATTTTGAAGGTGAAATAAACTCTTTAAAGAGAAGATACATGGAGACAAACTCCGATTATATAAAGGCTGAAATTGAACAGTTTATGAGCGACAACCCATGTCCAAAGTGTAAAGGGGCAAGACTGAAGCCGGAAGCACTGGCAGTTACTGTTGGAAATAAGAATATATCACAGTTCTGCAGGCTTTCCGTCAAGGATGAACTGGAGTTCATAAACAACCTGGAGCTTTCGGAAAAGAACAGGATAATAAGTGACCAGATAATAAAGGAGATTAGCAGCAGGCTAAAATTCCTTACGAATGTGGGATTGGAATACCTGGACCTGGCAAGAAATGCAGGAACCCTTTCCGGAGGGGAATCCCAGAGAATAAGGCTGGCTACCCAGATAGGTTCTTCACTGGTGGGAGTGCTGTATATTCTGGATGAGCCGAGTATAGGCCTTCATCAGAGGGACAACGAAAAGCTGATAACTACCCTGAAGCATTTGAGGGACCTTGGAAACACCCTTGTGGTGGTGGAACATGACGAGGACACCATCAGAGAAGCGGACTTTATCGTTGATATAGGCCCAGGTGCAGGAGAACACGGCGGAGAAATAGTGGCTGCAGGGTCTATCGAGGAAATAAAGGCTGCTGAGGGATCCATTACGGGTCAGTATCTTACCGGCAGGAAAAAAATTGAGATTCCGGAGATAAGAAGGAAGACCAATGGCAAATGGATAAAGGTCAAGGGAGCTAAGGAGAATAATCTTAAGAATGTGGATGTGGATTTCCCCATGGGAGTATTTACAGCCGTTACCGGAGTGTCCGGTTCCGGAAAGAGTACCCTTGTCAATGAAATATTATATAAAGGCTTGAACAAGATGATTAATAACGGCAGAGTATATCCAGGGAGTCACAAGGCGATACTGGGCCATGAGTATATTGACAAAATCATCGACATAGATCAGAGCCCTATCGGAAGGACTCCCAGATCCAACCCTGCCACCTACACCGGAGTTTTTGACATGATAAGGGATGTATTTTCAAATACCTCCGAGGCGAAGATGAGAGGCTACAAGCCCGGCAGGTTCAGCTTCAACGTCAAGGGCGGAAGATGCGAAGCCTGCAGCGGCGACGGTATTATTAAGATAGAGATGCAGTTCCTTTCCGATGTATATGTGCCCTGCGAGGTCTGCAAGGGAAAGAGATATAACAGGGAAACCCTGGAGGTTAGGTATAAGGGCAAAAATATCGATGAAGTCCTAAATATGACAGTGGAAGAGGGGCTGGAGTTCTTTGAGAATATCCCGAGAATCAAGAACAAGCTTCAGACACTGCATGATGTAGGCCTAGGATATGTAAGGCTTGGTCAACCATCCACCCAGCTTTCCGGCGGTGAAGCTCAAAGAATAAAGCTTGCCTATGAGCTTTCAAGGCGAAGTACGGGAAAGACTCTGTACATCCTTGATGAGCCTACAACAGGCCTGCACGTTGACGATGTGAGTAGGCTTGTAGATATCCTTCAGAGGCTGGTGGACACAGGAAATACCGTGATAGTCATTGAGCATAACCTGGACGTAATAAAATGCACCGATTACATCATTGACTTGGGGCCTGAAGGAGGCGCCAAGGGCGGAACCGTAATAGGAACGGGAACTCCTGAGGAAATTTGTGCCAATAAGGCTTCTTATACGGGACAATATCTGAAAAAAATGTTATAATTAATTTTAGACTAGCATAAGGTATTTAATGCTAGTCTTTAAAATATTATTACGGCAGGTGGTATTATGAATTGGGGGCAAATATTAAGGCCCGTTTTTGTGTTTTTATTTATAGTTATAATTTATTTGATCATTTTTCTGGCACTAAGGATAATGTATAAGGATGTAAAGAGCGGAGACAAAAAGAAAATCCTGAAAAAATCACTGGGTCTTGAAATACTGGCAGTGGGTGAAAACTCAGGATTGAAAAAAGGGAGTATTATTCCCATACATAGACTGATTACCATGGGAAGAAGAGAGGATAATACCGTTGTTCTGAGTGACCCGTATGCCTCCGGGCACCATGCAAAGATATTCATAAAAAACACAGACTATTATCTGGAGGATTTGAACAGTACAAACGGCACCCTTTTGAATGACGAGCGCGTTGAAGACAGGGTTCCCATTGAGCCTGGCGATGAAATAAGGATCGGCAGTACTGTTTTCAAGGTTATCGGATAGGCCGGGATGCGGCGTTAAGGCTCTGTTATGAATCTTACTTTAAGGAAGATTCGGGAAAACAACTTTAGACATTCATTTCAATTGACAATGGACAATTGAGAATTGACAATGAAGGTTGAAATTCAGCAAAGCTGAATTTCTATAATAATATTTTTAGCTTTTTTTCAGCTTGCTGAGAAAAAGCATCCTTCAATGTCCATTGTCCACTGTCAATTGTCAATTCAGTATATAGAAGGTGATGACGTGAAAGGCAAAAGAGGGGAATTTAAGCTTGTACTTATGACCTATTTACTCTGCTTTGCAGTATTTGGTGACTTGTTTCTTTTAAAGCAGCCCTTTGATAAAGGCGCTCTCATTATGGCCTTTATCATATGTCTGCTTTTTACCTATGCATATATAATTATAAGGCGTTTCTTTCCTGATGGGGACAAATTTATCATTATCTTTGCGGCTATGCTTTCCATAATCGGCATTGCCATGCTGCACAGGCTTGACCCGGTACTGCAGACCACATATGCAATAAAGCAGATCATCTGGTTTACCGTCAGTATGGCCGGTTTCATAGCAATAATTGTACTTCTGCCGGATTTAAAGGCCTTTGGGAAGTATAAATACGTATATATGATAGTGACATTGATTTTTATGGCTATGGCAACCTTTATCGGCAGCGAAAGGGGAGGTTCAAAAAACTGGGTTTTCATCGGGCCTTTCAGTTTTCAGCCTTCCGAAATAGGAAAGCTCTTTCTGATTGCCTATCTGGCCGCTGCCTTTAAAGACTACAAGAGTTTTAAAAATCTTTTTGAACCTGGTCTTGTGGTGATGTTTTCTTTAGGCTTTATGGTTATTCAGAAGGACCTTGGTTCCGCACTTATATTCTTCGGTTTTTCCATAACAATGCTTTATATAGCTACCTCTAAATTCAAATATGTAGCTATATGTTTTTTGTTGTTCCTCCTTGGGGGATATGTGAGCTACAGACTTTTCGGCCACGTGAGAGTGAGAGTAGACATATGGCTCCATCCATGGTCGGATCCAAACAATAATGGTTATCAGCTTGTGCAGTCCTTGATAGCCATAGCTTCCGGCGGGTTTTTCGGTACCGGGTTCGGCATGGGACATCCGGAATTCGTGCCGGTGAGGGAAAGTGACTTTATCTTTGCTGCAATATGTGAAGAATTCGGAGTATTTATAGGCTTCGGAATAATTATGATATATTTCCTGTTGTTCTACAGATGTATAAGAGCTTCTCTCTTTTCCGATGACAAGTTTTCACAGCTGCTGGCGGTTGGCTACAGTTCAATGATTGCCAGCCAGGTCCTTGTAATCATAGGCGGAGTTGTCGGGGCAATACCTTTGACAGGCATAACAATGCCTCTTATAAGCTACGGCGGCACTTCAATGTTTGCAATATTCTTTGCCCTGGGAGTCATTCAGAAGATCTCGGAAGAGGCATAGTCAATTTACCTTAATTGACAATTGATAGTGTACAATGGACAATTATGGATGATTTTTCTCCGCAGGCTCCGAAAAAACTAAAATTTTTATAGAAATTCAGCTCAGCTGAATTTCATCCTTAATTGTCAATTATCAATTGTCCATTGTCAATTAAAAGCGAGGTGTATTATGGACGATTTGTCTACAAGTATAAAAAAAGTTTTGATAGTCTTTCTTATTCTCTTTGTATCGCTTATATCCTATTTCTGTTACTTTACAGTTTTTGATGGGCCGGCCACAGCTGCCAGGGTGCAGAACAACAGGCTCTGGGCCAAGAGGAACGAGGTGCTCCGGGGGACCATTTATGACAGGAACGGCAGTGCCCTGACAAAGAGTGAGAAGGTAAATACATTGACACAGAAGACGCAGTACCTCGGTGGAGCAGCTTTTGCCCATGTCCTGGGATATGTGGACCCAAAGTACGGACTCACCGGACTGGAGGCAACCTATGACGCAGACCTCATGGCGGATAATTCTTCTTCCTTTCTTGAACTGCTGAAAAACAAGGGGCAGACAAAGGAAAAGATAGGCCACAGCCTGAAGACAACTCTTGATTCAGACCTGCAGAAAACGGCCTATGACCTGCTGGGAGACAGAAGAGGCTCCGTGGTGGCTTTGAATCCGAATACCGGAGAGATATTGGCTATGGTTTCAACTCCTTCCTATAATCCTAATAATCTTTCTGCAGACTGGCAGAGCATTAATTCCAACCCGGATAAGCCGCTGATAAACAGAGCAGTGGCTGGCCTTTACCCTCCGGGCTCGGTGTTCAAGGTTGTAACACTTACTTCGACACTGGAGAACCTCAAGGGCATTCAGGACAGGACCTTTGAGGATAATGGAAAGATAGTTTTTAATAGCAAATACTCCCTCAGCAATTATGGCGGCCACGCCTATGGCAATATAGATTTGAGGACCGGCTTCTTAAAATCCAGCAATGTTGTCTTCGGTACACTGGCCATGGAACTGGGCAATAAAAATCTGAAGAGTACTGCTGAAAAATACTTCTTCAATAAGGATATAGAGGCAGATGGAGTGGTGATCAATAACAGCAGGTTTCCCGAGATTCCCTCCAGCGAGCCCGGTAATATAGCTCAAAGCGGCATAGGGCAGAGCAGCATACTAGCTTCACCCATAGAAATGGCCCTGGTGGCATCTACAATTGCCAATAAGGGTATAATGATGAGGCCAAAGCTGGTCAGTGAAGTAATGACCTATGATAAGCAGAGTATAAGGATAGTACCGGATCAGCAGCTAGGCAGGGTAACCTCCGAGGATGTGGCAGGTATAATAAAGGATTATATGAGGGATGTTGTGGTTTCAGGCACCGGCAAATCCGCCGCAGTGTCAGGCATACAGGTCTGCGGAAAGACAGGAACTGCTGATCATGATAACGGGGATAAGGAGCCCCATTCCTGGTTTATAGGCTTTGCTCCCTATGACAACCCTCAGGTAGCTGTTGCAGTTATCGTCGAGGAAGGCGGTACCGGAGGCGGTGCTGCTGCAAAAATTGCTTCCGGAGTGTTTCAGAAGGCATTAATAAAGTAGAATTAGGATGTGAGCATCATGTTTGACTTCGAATATCAACTTAAAATGCTTCCGGATAAACCGGGAGTGTATCTTATGAAAAATTCTCTGGGTGAGATAATATATGTTGGCAAGGCCAAGGTTCTGAAGAACAGGGTAAGACAGTATTTTCAGAATTCCGCGAGCCATACCTCAAAGGTAAGAGCCATGGTAAAAAATATAGCTGAGTTTGAATATATAGTGACGGATTCCGAGGGAGAGGCACTCATCCTGGAGTGCAATCTCATAAAGAAATACCGTCCCAGATATAATATCCTTTTAAAGGACGACAAGCATTACCCTTTTATCAAGGTAACCACCAATGAAGATTTTCCAAGGGTCTTTATCACCAGAAACCATGTCAAGGACGGGAACAGGTATTTTGGACCCTATCCTGATGTTTCAGTGGTCTACGAAACTTTGGAACTGATAAAAAAGATATTTCCCCTCAGAAACTGCAAGAGGAATATAACCGAAAACGGCGAGATCACAAGACCTTGCCTTAATTATCATCTAGGACTCTGCAAGGCTCCCTGCGCTGCGGCAATATCCAAAGAGGAGTATAGTAAAATCGTACAGGATGTTATGAACCTCCTTTCTGGAAGAGACCCGGAGGTGGTAAAAAATCTGAAGAAGGATATGGAAGCTGCTGCCGAGAACCTGGAATTCGAGAAGGCTGCCGCCCTAAGGGATAGGGTCAATGCAGTGGTGAAGATACAGGAAAGACAGAAGATCATCACCGGCAGCTTTGAGGATGAGGATTTTATAAATATATACAACGACGAGAAGGATACCTGTGCCCAGGTGTTCTTTATAAGGCAGGGAAAGGTTATGGGAAGAGAACACTTTATCCTGGAGGACACCGCAGAAGAAACTGCGGGGAGTATCATTTCCCAGTTTATCAAGGAATTTTACGGTGGGACCCCCTTTATCCCTGCCAATATATATGTACCAGACATCGAAGATGGGGAACTGCTGGAAGAGTGGTTGTCCATGAAAAAGGGAGCAAAGGTTTCGCTGAAGGTGCCCAAAAGAGGGGACAAGAAGCAATTTCTTGAAATGGTGCTTAAGAATGCCCAGATGACCTTGGAGCAATTCAAGATGAAGCTCTTAAGAGACAAGGAAATTCACGGAGCGGCATTAAGGGAACTGGCGGATATACTGGATCTTGGGGAGCTTCCATTCAGAATAGAGGCCTATGATATTTCCAATATTCAGGGCTTTGATTCCGTGGGAAGCATGATAGTATTTGAAGAAGGGAAGCCCAAGAACGGTGATTACAGAAGGTTTAAGATAAAGACCGTAGCAGGGGCAAATGATTACGACAGCATGAGAGAAATACTGGAGAGGCGTTTCAAGCACGGCCTGGAGGAGATAAAAAATATTCAGGAAAGAAAGCTGGAGCTCAGTAACGGAAAGTTTTCCTATTTCCCGGACCTCATAATGATGGATGGCGGCAGGGGCCAGGTCAACGTGGCTCTGGAGGTTTTAGACAGCCTGGGCATCAATATTCCGGTCTGCGGCATGGTGAAAGATGACCGTCACAATTCCAGAGGGCTAATATATAATAATATTGAACTCCCAATCGGCCAGGATTCGAATGCCATGCAGCTGATTACACGGATACAGGACGAAGTGCACAGGTTTGCCATTACTTATCACAGGACCCTGAGGGATAAGAGGGTGCTCCATTCAATTCTGGATGAAGTGCCTAATATAGGAGAAAAGAGAAGGAAGGAACTGCTTAAAAAATTTGGCTCCGTAGAAAATATCAAGAGCGCCTCCCTGGAGGAGCTTATGGATACCCCATCCATTGACCGAAGGGCTGCGGAAAGTATAGTTGAATTCTTTGCGGTTAAAAAGTGACGGACTTGTCGATAATTTGAGATGTGTGACTTTAAACCATAAAATATTCACCTTAGAAAATATCGAACCTTCACCGATTTTTCCGGATGTAAAATTTCGACATATTTTTCAGCAATAAAATATCGAAGCTTTTACGATTTTTATTGCTGACTATTAGAAGAAATTTTACATCCAACGTGATAATTTCAAGAATAAAGTCACACATCTATATAGGAGGCTGTGAAAAAAGCCATTCTATAAGTTTCGCTACCCCCTTTGTATTCCTCTAGGGTGCGTAACAATTATCAATTGTTACGTCGCGTGTGGCAAGCCACAAGCGGCCCGCGAAAAAGAATGGCTATATTTTTCACATCCTCCTATATGGTACACTATAAAAACAGGGCGGGGTTCCGTATAATATCATGATGAGTTAAAATCAACGGCTTGAAAAGGCAGAAGTTGGTTTTTTCAAAGGATTTTCTACAAAGTTAGTTAATAAGGGGAGAAGCCCCTTGTAATAAACGCTTTTATTGATGTATACTTATACCGATGCGGAAATTTAAGCCTTGTAAGGTTACAGCCCACCAATTATAATTTATGTTTTTTGTATCATACATTGGAATTTATATTGCAGGTTTGAGACGCTGCATGGACTTTTTATTCGGGGCTGGCGGAGCAGCATGGAGTAATCTCAGCAACATTATTGGTTAGGGGAAAAGTTATGAATAATTACTTGAATTTATTGAGTGAGTTTAATGCCATAGTGGGAACTGGAAATGTACTGGTGGATGAACCGATGAAATATCATACCTCCTTCAAAGTTGGAGGCCCTGTTGATATGCTTATACTACCACATAACTACGAAGAGGTGCAGAAGCTTATTGTTCTATGCAGGGAAAAAGATGTCCCTTATTTTATAATGGGGAACGGATCCAATCTTTTGGTAAAGGACGGAGGGCTAAGGGGAATTATCATTAAGCTAACCGGCCTTAATAAGATAACCGTTGAAGGAACAAGGATAACGGCACAGAGTGGAGCCCTGCTTTCAGATGTATCAGCAGTGGCTTTGAATAACAATCTTACAGGCTTTGAATTTGCCTGTGGAATTCCGGGCTGCGTAGGAGGAGCTGTGGCAATGAATGCCGGCGCCTATATCAGCGAGATAAGGTACGTCCTTGAAAGTGCCCTGATAGTAGATGATGAAGGAACTTTGAAAAGGCTCGGTAATGAACAGTTGGAACTGGACTATAGAAACAGCGTAGTCCTGAAAAGAGGCTATACAGTTCTTGAATCAGTTTTCCTTCTTAAGAGCGGGGAATATAACAGCATAAAGGCCCTGATTGACGATTTACAGGGAAGAAGAACGGACAAACAGCCTTTGGAGTACCCTTCCGCCGGAAGCACCTTCAAACGTCCAAAGGGGTATTTTGCCGGCAAGCTCATAGAGGATTCCGGGCTGAAAGGCGTTACCATCGGCGGGGCTCAGGTATCCATCAAGCATTCAGGCTTTATAATAAATACCGGAAACGCTACTGCGGGAGACATCATGAGCCTGATAAAATATGTCCAGAATACTGTGCAGCAGAAGCATGGTGTGGAACTGCATACTGAAGTTCGAATAATCGGCGAAGATGAATAAGGCTTATATAATTCAAAACGGCAGGGTTTGATACCTCTGCCGTTTTTTGCCCATGTTGAAATTTCGAAAACCGTCCCCTATACCGCATCAAGGAATTTGAACTGGGAACAGTATAATTCGTAGTACTTGCCCTTTAACCGCATAAGCTCGTCATGGGTGCCTGCCTCAACGATTCTTCCACCGTCTATGAACATTATCCTGCTGGAGTTTCTTATTGTTGATAGCCTGTGGGCAATTATGAAGGATGTCCTTCCCTTTAGCAGCTCCTGGAGGCCCTGCTGAAGGAGCATTTCAGTATTTGTATCTATGCTTGATGTAGCCTCATCCAGTATTAGTATTGCAGGATCCGCCAGCAGAGCTCTTGCAAAGGCGATAAGCTGTCTCTGTCCCGCAGAAAAACGGCTTCCCCTTTCATTCACTGTTGTGTAATAACCGTCTTCAAGGTTTTTTATGAAATCATGAGCCCGCACAATCTTTGCGGCAGCTATGACTTCTTCGTCTGTGGCATCCAGCCTGCCGTAGCGTATATTATCCATTATTGTTCCTGAGAATATGAAGGAATCCTGGAGCATTACACCCATCTGGCTTCTCAGGGAATGAAGGGATACTTTACTTATGTCCACACTATCTATAAGTACCGTTCCACTGTCCACATTGTAAAAGCGGCTCAGAAGGTTTATTATTGTCGTCTTACCGGCACCGGTAGGACCGACAAGAGCAATAGTACTTCCTTTAGGTACCCTGAAGCTTACATCATCCAGTATCTTCTGTCCTTCCTCATAGGAGAAGTTGACGTGGTCAAACTCCACCATACCTTGAATCTCAGGCATCTCTACGGCGCCTTTAATATCTTTTACATTGGGCTCCACATCCATGGTTTCAAATATTCTCTCAAGATAAGACATTCCATTTACTACGGAGTTGAAGGTATTGGCAAGGTTGGCAATTGGAGCCCAGAACCTTCCGACATAACCTATAAAAGCTACCAGTACCCCCACGGTAATCCCTGTATTCATCCATGCCATGCCAAGTACGTAGATGGCAGAAACTATAATCACAGATATATTGTCTACAAAAGGAGACATTAAAAATTGTACTCTCATGCATTTCATCCATGTGGTCCTGTACTTTTCGTTCAGGTCCTCAAAGATTTCCTGGTTCACAGCTTCTCTTGCAAAGGATTGAGTTACCTTTACTCCTGATATGCTTTCGTGCACATAGGCATTTAAGTTGGATAATTTATTGTTGACTGCCCTCCAGGCCTTCCTTTGAGCGGTCTTTATGGAGAATATGGCTATTAAAAGCAGAGGTAGTCCAAGAAGGCTCACCAGTGTAAGCCTTACATCAATGGCAAACATGAAACCGAGTATTACAAAGAGGGTAAAGAGGTCCGTGATGGTATTTATGATACCGTTGGACAAAAGGTCGCTGAGGCCGTTTATATAGTTGACCACCCTCACAAGTATCTTGCCGTGGGGCCTGCTGTCATAGTAGCTGAAAGGAAGCTTCTGAAGATGCTCGAAAAGATCCTTTCTTATATTCAATATGACACTCTGGCCTACTTCGGACATGCTCATTATCTTGTATCTTATGCATATGCAGTTAAATAACTGGGTTAGCAGAAAGATTATCGATATTATTATCAGGCCCTGCAGATTCTTTGAAGGTATCTCCTTGTCCAAGGCATCCTTTATGAGATAAGGACCGACCAGAGATGCCGCTGAGGCAACCAGCATTATCGCCATGGTCCTGAACAGCTGCTTCTTGTAAGGCTTCAAATATCTTGATGTCCTCTTCAGATAACCCACGTTAAAGGAGGATTCCATTTCCTCATCCATGTCAAATTTATTTCTAGACATATTCCATCACCTCACTGCTCTCCGGATCAAAGTTTCCGAATTGGTTCATATAAACACTGTGGTAGTATCCTTTTTTCTCAATAAGCTCCGAATGTCTGCCGGCTTCTATGATTTGTCCATCATTCAACACAAGAATCTTATCGGCATTTTTTACAGAGGATATTCTGTGAGCTATGATAAAGGTCGTTCTGTTGCTGCTGTATTTATTGAGGGTAAGCTGAATCGCGTGTTCCGTCTCCATATCTACGGCAGAGGTAGTATCGTCCAGTACCAGTATGGAAGGATTTTTTATAAGAGCCCTGGCCAGTGCAATTCTCTGCTTCTGTCCGCCGGAAAGCCCGACGCCTCTCTCGCCGATTATGGTGTTGTAGCCATCCTGAAGAGTCTGAATGAATTCATCTGCCTCTGAAAGCCTGGCAGCATGTTCGACTTCCTCAAGAGAGGCTTCCGGGACGCCATAGGCTATATTACCTTCAATGGTATCGGAGAACAGGAAGATATCCTGCATCGCAGCACCTATGCTTCTTCTCAATGCCTGCAGATTATAATTCTTAATATTAACCCCGTCGATGAGAATTTCACCTTCGCTGCAGTCATAGAATCTGTACAGAAGATTCACCAAAGTGGATTTCCCGGAACCGGTGGGGCCAACAATACCAATGGTCTCCCCGGGGCTTACCTTGAAGTTTATATTTTTAAGTACTGTCTCTTCATCGAAGTTAAAGGAAACATTCTTAAACTCGATATCCCCATTAACGGTATTGATTTCAGAGGCTTTATCTCCGCTCTTAATCAGCGGCTCTACAGTGAGTATTTCCTTAACTTTGTCAGCAGAAGCTGCATATCTCTGGATATCATTTATAAGCCATCCCGACATTCTGAGGGGATTGTTTATTGTGAAAATAAGAGAGTTAAAAGTGACCAGTTCTCCTATGGATATCATATCTTTGATTACAAAGTATCCTCCAAGAAGAAGTGTTACTATACTCAGGGAGCTGGAGAAAAACTCAATGAGAGGCAGATATTTTCCCCATACCTTTGAACCTTCGATGTTGGTGGCTTTAAACTCCAGGTTCTGTGCCTGAAGCTTCTCTATTTCATAATCTTCCTTTGCAAAGGCCTTTACAACCCTGTTGCCGCTTATATTCTCCTGTGCAACGGTGTTCAATTTGGAAAACTGCAACCTGATATTTTTAAAGGTCGGCTTTACCGCAGTAGACAGTTTCCTTGCAAAGTACGCCGTAGGAATGGTAAAAAGCAGAATTATGAAAGCAAAACGGTAATTCAGGTAGAACATTATGGAAAGCCCGAAGATAAAAGTAAGAGAGTTATCGTAAACCTGATAGATAACCCAGGCGAAGAAGTGCCTGATGGCATCCACGTCTCCGGTCATCCTTGCCATAATATCCCCGGTTCTGTTTTTATCGTAGTATTCGCTGTCCAGTGTATGGAGATTTCTATACATATCCGTCCTGATATTGTACAAAGCTCTTTGTGAAACACTTTCAAACATCAAAACGTACAGATATCTCAGCATGGAACGTCCGAAAGTTACTGAAACAATAATCAGGATATATGAGAACATCAGATTTTTCTGTCCCTTCATAAATACCCTGTCAATAATTGTTCCCGAAAGAGAAGGCATGACCATATTCAAGCCGGAACACAAAGTTGCAATCAGCAGCGCACTGACAAACATTTTTCTGTAGGGCTTGATATACTTCAAGGTTAAATTATTCATTGCAGCAGTCCCTCCTTAATGAAAAGTATTTTGTCAAAATAGTATATGGTGTGTGACTTTATGCTTGAATTTATTACTTTGTATAAATAAAATCAAGACCTTGGAACCCGATATAAAGCACCACTAAATATAGATGCGGGAATTTATTTCTTAATTTATCGTCTTCGAAAAATCGGTGAAGATTCGATATTTTCTCAGGCGAATACTAAAGGTTTAAATTTCCGCATCTTTAATTATCGTTTCATATGGGCTGAAAGTAAATGGATTATCTTAAATGATTTAGATGAATTTAATTCCGGTTGTTCATTATAAGACATGCTTTTTTATAAGTCATTTTACTTCATTTTCTTTATCATTGTGTTATAATAAAAATAAGAGGCTGTATCAAAAGTTATAGTACAGCTTTTGCAATATTTTTGCAGTAAAGGGTAATACTAAAACGTCATCGTGATTGCAGGGATATTGGGAAGAGAGGCTTTGTATATTTAAAAGAGTATAAAAAATATCTTCGTAAAGGATATCCCACAGATATCCAACTTCGGAATTGGATTTAGCTTAATTGACAATGGACAATTGAGAATTGACAATGAAGGAGGAAATTCAGCGAAGCTGAATTTCTGAAATAATATATTTTAGCGTTTTGGGAGCTTGCGGAGAAAAGGCCAACCATAATTGACCATTGTCAACTGTCAATTGTCAATTTTAACAATACATACAGCTTAAATAGACATAAAGGAGGAAGTATATGAGATTTGTTATTGTAACAGGATTGTCCGGGGCAGGTAAAACACAGGCAATGAGAAGCCTTGAAGATATAGGATACTTTTGCGTTGACAACCTACCGCCTACT
>JAUZPH010000290.1 GCA_030706065.1 Bacillota bacterium
GTAAATGATGAATTCAGTAACTACGGTACAATAGCTGATATGCTGGAGAGAGGCTTTGAACCGCCATTCATATCAATTGATAATGACATAAAGCTATATGGTTCCATATCCAATGAATTGATTTATGAGTATGCTGAAGAAGCTCTTGGTATTTAGAGCAGGGAACAATTCATGTAATTTGGAGGAAAGGATAATGAAGATAGAGATATCAAATAGTGCAGCTGAATTTTTAAAACGTAAGATGCTCAATACAGGCAAAGATTATGCAGTGCGAGTGTTTATAAAGTCCAAGGGCTGCTGCAGCCTGGATTTAGGCATAGCTTTCGATTTAGAAAAGGCATCAGATAATATTTACAATGAAAAGGGCGTGACCTTTATCATAGATAGAAAGATGGCAAAATATATAAAGGGGTTCAGGGTCGATGTAGTTAATTCCTTATTAGGTGGAAAAGTAATCATTGAGGATCTTTATAAGTCAAGCTGCTAGAAAGGTGAATACGAATCTTTCAATACAAAACATCATTTTGCTTTAATAGTGAAATGATGTTTATTTTTTTGTATTAGGATGATTAAGAATGTAGTGAAATAAAGAAGGAACATTTTGTCTCAATAAGGATAGAATATATTATATAGAGGATAATAAATATATTAGTTATTTGTATGTTAATTTATAACGTTTCTATTGCAATAATATAGATAAAGGTATATATTATATATAGATACATATCTATATAAGAGGTGATTTAGTGAACCGAAATTATGAGGATAATGCAAAAATATTTAAGGCACTTTCTGACCCAAGCAGGCTTAAAATCATTGATATACTGTCCTGTGGTGAGAAATGTGCCTGTGATATACTGGAGCGGTTTGATTTTACGCAGCCCACACTTTCACATCACATGAAGGTGCTGATGGAGTGCGGCCTTGTTGAATGCAGAAAAGAAGGGCTATGGAGCCATTATTCCCTCAACGGGACCAACTGCAACAAACTTATGTTATTTCTTATGAATCTTGTAACAGATACAGATGACTGTATCTGTAAAGATAAATCTCAATGTAATTGTAAATAAGGGAGGATGTAAAGATGAAGAAAATGATAATATTTGAACCGGCAATGTGCTGTCCTACAGGAGTCTGCGGACCATCGGTTAATAAGGAATTATTAAGAGTATCTATGGTAATAAACAACCTGAAAAGTAACGGCGTAGTTATTGAAAGACATAATCTATCCAGTAATCCTCAAATATTTGTTGATAATAAAGTGATAAATGAACTGCTTAATAAAGATGGTGTAGATATACTGCCTGTAGTTATGGTAGATGGTGAGATAGTGAAAACTAAGGGTTATCCGACCAATGAGGAATTCTGCAGTTTTTTGGATATACCGGCAGATTATCTGAAGGTTAAGATCAAGAAGCCTTCTAATACTTGTGACTGCAGTGATGGCTGCTGCTAAGAAAGAAAAGAGGGGTGTAGATGTTTAAAAGTTTTAATGTAGCTGATATAAGCTTGACCAAATACCTGTTTTTCACAGGAAAAGGTGGGGTGGGTAAAACTTCAGCTGCCTGTGCTGCTGCAGTGAACCTTGCTGACAGCGGTAAGAAGATAATGCTTATTAGCACGGATCCCGCTTCAAACCTTCAGGATGTTTTTAATACAGAATTGAATAACAAAGGTGTCTCAATAAAAGGGGTACCTAACCTGGTGGTTGCCAACTTCGACCCGGAAGAAGCTGCTGCTGAATACAGGGAAAGTGTAATTGCCCCTTATCGCGGAAAATTGCCGGAAGTAGTTATTAAGAACATGGAAGAGCAGCTTTCAGGATCCTGTACCGTTGAAATTGCAGCCTTCAATGAGTTTTCAGGTTTTATTACCGACGAAAAGGCTGCTGATGAATACGACCATATTATATTTGATACAGCGCCAACAGGGCATACCTTAAGAATGCTGCAACTTCCTTCAGCCTGGAGCAACTTTATAAGCGAAAGCACCCATGGAGCTTCCTGCCTGGGACAGCTGGCGGGCTTGGAAAGTAAAAAAGAGGTTTATAAGAATGCGGTTAAGAATTTAGCTGATGGTCAAAGGACCACCCTGATTCTTGTATCCCGTCCTGAGCCATCACCGTTAAAAGAGGCGGAGAGGGCATCCAAAGAACTGCAGGATTTAGGAATTAAGAATCAGGTATTAGTAATAAACGGTATACTGGAAGAGCATGATGATTATCTCTCTACGGCTATTCATGAAAAGCAGCAGAGTGCCTTAAAGGATATACCGGAATCACTCAAAACACTTGAAACCTTTGAGATACCGCTTAGGCCGTATAATGTAACCGGCCTTGAAAATGTGAGGGCCTTTTTAAAGGATAATGCTGTCAAGTTCAGCAGTGAGACAATGCATACAGACAGCATTCCGAAATTAAAGACAGTCATTGATGACCTCTATGACAGTAATAAAAAGGTTATCTTCACCATGGGTAAGGGCGGAGTAGGGAAGACTACTATTGCTGCTGCAATCGCTATAGGCTTGGCTAACAAGGGAAAGAAGGTTCACCTGACAACCACAGATCCGGCAGCACATTTGAAGTTCGTTTTAGATGAAAGCTTTGGTATAACTTTAAGCAATATAGATGAGAAGGCAGAACTTGAAAAATATAAAGAAGAGGTTTTAAGCAAGGCCAGAGAAACCATGAGCGAAGAAGATATTGAATATGTAGAGGAAGACCTAAGATCTCCATGTACCCAGGAGATTGCGGTTTTCAGAGCTTTTGCAGAAATAGTAGAGAGGTCGGAAAACGAGGTTGTGGTAATAGATACAGCACCTACGGGCCATACTCTGCTTCTCTTGGATTCCACTCAAAGCTATCATAAAGAAATTCAGCGCTCTCAAGGGGATATCCCTGAATCAGTAAAGAAGCTGCTGCCGAGACTCAGGAATGAAGAGGAAACAGAAGTCATTATAGTGACTCTTGCGGAAACTACTCCGGTTTACGAAGCTATGAGATTGTTAAATGACTTGAGCAGGGCCGGTATCCATAGTAAATGGTGGGTTATAAATTCAAGCTTCTATGCCGCCAATACAACAAATGCCATATTAAAGGCGAAGGCCGGTAATGAAGTTCAATGGATAAATAAAGTGAATGAGATCTCCAGTGGCAAATTCGCCGTTGTAGAATGGGTTCCGGAAGAATTAAAGGGAGAAAAACTAAAGGAACTTATAAAATAAACACATAGTCCACTACAGAATAAGTATTCATATTTTGTAGTGGAATTTTTTTCAAATAGGGTATTGCATTAAAAATACTTGTATGATACAATTAATTCAAAGAGGTGATAACAATGGATGGAAATAAAATAACTGGATGCTGTGAAGAATCCAACGGTGAAATGATACAGGATAAAAACTGCTGCAATAGTGAACTAGATACTTCGCAGGATGATGACTGCTGCGTCGATGAAGTAGGAGAGATGGTACAGAAGCTTGTAAGGGTTTTTCAATTATTTGAAAGAGATCAGATCAAGGTTCATGGCTTCACCAGCTCACAATGTTACACACTTATTGAGATTCTTAAGGCCGGTAACTTAACGATGAATGAATTAAGCGATAAGATGAATCTTGATACAAGCACAATGACCAGGGTTATAGATAAATTGGTAAGAGACGGCTATATAGAAAGAGATAGAGATGAAGCTGACAGAAGGGTAGTTATAGTTACACTGACAGATAAAGGCCGCGAGTCTACAGAAGAACTCAGTGCTTCCGTCAACGAATACTATAAGAAGATAATCTCCAACATACCACTTGGCAAGGTGGATGACATTCTAAATTCAATCTCAGTTTTACTGAAGGCCTTCGAAAAAGCAAATCCAAATTGCTGCTAAATTTTTTATACAAAACTTGTATGATACAAATTATGCTTTGTGCAAATAAAATATTATGGGAGTGATAACTATGATGAATTATGTAAATCAAATTCTGCTCAGTATCTGGCACTACCTGAGTGCTGACTGGATGATACTTCTGATTGGTATACTGCTTGCTGTGTCCATTAGTGTGTATGTAGACTCTAATAAAATGAAAAACCTGCTTATGAAAAGGACAGGAGTTTCCGTACCGGGTGCGGTGCTGTTCGGCGCCCTTACACCACTCTGTGCCTGCGGGACTATGGCGGTTCTTTTGGCAATGTTTGTGTCAGCCATGCCTTGGGGGCCAGTGATGGCATTCTTAATATCTTCACCTCTGACAAGCCCTTCGGAATATATGTTTGAAACTGCCTTCTTTGGAAGTCAGTTTGCAACTGCAGTACTGGTATCATCTATTGGGCTGGGCCTCGCTGCCGGATTTCTTGCCAATTATCTTCAGAAGAGGACGCGTTTTTTTAATGACCAATTCAGGCTGGCTGCTGCCAGTACCGAGAGCTGTTGTACAGTTAGTGGCGATGTCAAAGAGACAGTCACATGCTGCACGCCAAAGAAGAAGCTGAAGGTTCAAAAATCTGAGGGCTTGAAGGTTAAAAAAGCAGTATTAGGAAACCAGGGGTGCTGCTCAGGGAAAACGGTAGAGCCTGAAAGTACCGGTATCATAAAAAAACTTAAATTGGATAAGTTTATAAAGGAATTTGTAAATATCGGTTTGAAGAAAATACTATTTTACTTCATAATATTTATCGCCATCGGTAGAATAGTTGAGATGATAATTCCGCAAAGCTGGATAATGACCCTTTTTAGTGCGGATAAAGGCTATTCGATCCCACTTGCTGCAACCATAGGACTTCCTCTGTACCTTAATGATTCTTCCGCACTGCCGCTGCTGAAGTCCCTGGCTAATTCCGGAGCAGGACAAGGCGTGGTCCTTGCATTCATCATCACCGGGAAGGCTACCGGAGTGCCGGTAATTGCGGGAATGTCTACGTTCCTAAAGAAGAGAGCCATGTTATTTTATATCGGATTTGTATATATCGGAGGAATAATAGCAGGATGTATTTTTCAGTTATTTGCACACTAATAAAATCATATTAATTCAAAGAGGATATTGGGTCGAATCGTGATGGTAAAAAGTTCTAAATAATAGTTGCACATTCAAATTATTACGTGATACAATAATTGTAGGAGGTAATTAATATGAACTTTAGTGATAACCCAAAACAATTAAGAGAAATGATAAGAATACTTGAAAGAAAGCTTGGAATTTTTGAGGAAAGTGAATTCTCCTGCTGCGGAATAACATTTTCCCAATGCCATGCTTTAATTGAAATAGGTCGTGCAAAAAATATTTCCTTGAACGAACTGGCAGAATTATTAAACCTGGAAAACAGTACTATGAGCAGAACAGTAAATAACCTGGTTACAAGTGACCTCGCTAAAAGAGATATAGA
>JAUZPH010000291.1 GCA_030706065.1 Bacillota bacterium
CTTGGCATGGTACCCAAATATGTAATAACCGGCACACCTGGAGAACGGTTTGTAAAAGAAATCAATACAATGCTGGAAAACGCCGGTATTGATGGCTGCACAGTAAAAAGCGAGGCAGATTTATTCGAACTCCATCAGAGGCTTAAGAATGAGCCGGTGGATCTTCTCATCGGGAACACTCACTGCAAGTATGTTGCAAGAGCGGAGGATATCCCGTTTGTAAGATTCGGCTTTCCCATACTGGACAGATATGCTCACCAGTATATGCCTTTTACAGGCTACAAGGGAGCCATAAGATTACTGGAAATGATAACGGATGCTATATTGGACAGGCTTGACAGGGATGCAGCAGAAGAGGATTTTGAATTGGTTTTATAATACGCTGTCACGATCTCAGTCCCCCAATAGTAGTGTACGCCTCTATACTCTGAATGACTGCTTTAAGCATAGGGGCGTACATTGCAGTATTCATAGGCAGCGGCTAAAATTCTGCAGGTAAAGGGAGTGAAATTATGGAGTTAAGGCAAAAGGATATAAAGATAATACAGGAAAGAGAGAAGTCAATATGCTATAACCACGGACAGGGTACGGGCAGTATACAGTGCGACCAGGAGAGTGTTTCCGGAACTGTGAGCCAGAGAGCCTGTGTATACTGCGGTGCCAGAGTTGTGCTGAATCCAATTACGGATGCATATCACATAGTTCACGGCCCCATCGGCTGTGCAAGCTATACCTGGGATATAAGAGGGAGCCTCAGCAGCGGGGAGGAGATTTACAGAAACAGCTTTTCCACGGATCTGAGGGAAAAGGATGTAATCTTCGGCGGAGAAAGGAAGCTGTCTTCTGCCATTGATGAAATAGTTGAAAATTATCGGCCAAGGGTCATTTTTATATATTCAACCTGCATAGTCGGAGTTATCGGCGATGATGTGGAGGCGGTGTGCAGGCAGGCGGAGTCCAAATACGGAATAAGGGTAATCCCCGTAAAATCTCCGGGCTTTGCAGGGCATAAATCCATGGGCTATAAGGCAGCCTGCAACGCTCTTATGGAGCTTATGGGAAAGGAAAAAAGAACGAAGTTCAGGGCAATAAACTACCTTGGAGATTTTAACCTTTCCGGGGAGATATGGATTATAAGAAATTATCTGAAGGCCATCGGAGTGGATATTGTGGCCAATATAACAGGGGATGCCGACTGTGATAGCCTTATGAAGGCACCTTCCGCCAGCCTCAATATAGTGCAGTGCGCAGGGTCCATGACATATCTCGCCAGGAGAATGGAGGAGGAACATGACATACCCTTCGTAAAGGTAAGCTTTTTCGGCCTGGAGGATACCGCCAGCTCCCTCAGGCAGATTGCACAGATAATCGGCGATGAGGAAACTTTACGGAAAACAGAAGTTTTGATTCTTGAAGAGAGCTCAAAGGTGGAAGGCGAGCTTCAATATTACAGGGAGAGGCTAATGGGAAAGAATGCGGCGGTATATGTAGGCGGGGGCTTTAAGGCCATATCGCTTATCAGGCAGTTCCGTGACCTGGGTATGGATACCGTGGTAGTAGGCACTCAGACCGGCAAAAGAGAGGATTATGAGATCATAAAGAATATAACCAGCCCGGGAACGGTAATACTGGATGATACCAACCCCTATGAGCTTGAACACTTCATAAGGGAAAAAGGTGCGGATATTCTCGTTGGCGGAGTTAAAGAAAGGCCTTTGGCCTACAAGCTTGGTGTGGGTTTTTGCGATCATAACCATGAAAGGAAGCATGCCCTGAGTGGCTTTGAGGGAGCGGTTAACTTTGCAAGGGAAATACATCAGAGTGTCAACAGCCCTGTTTGGGAAATAATCAAGGAAGAATTGGGGAGGAGGAGCGGAATATGAGCAGAAGCTTTACTAATATAAATGTAAATCCGTGTAAAATGTGCATGCCGATGGGAGCAGTGACCGCTTTTAAGGGGATTGAAGGGGCCATGGTGATTCTGCACGGCTCCCAGGGCTGCAGCACCTACATCAGGCGGCATATGGCCACCCACTTCAATGAACCAATAGACATCGCATCCTCATCCTTGAATGAAGAAGGAACGGTATATGGCGGTGCGGAAAATCTGAAAAAGGGCATCAAAAATATGGTGAAGCTTTATGAACCCAGGGTAATCGGGATATTTACCACCTGTCTTGCAGAGACCATTGGTGAGGATATAAACGGGATAACCGAGGAATTTAAGGAAGAGGAGTCTTCTCTAAAGGATATTGATATCATAACCGTGTCAACTCCGGGATATGGTGGAAGCCAGTATGAGGGCTATTTCCGAGCCTTGAGAAATGTTGTTCAGGCCCTCTGCAAACCGAAAGAGAGGAACGGCAAAATAAATATCATTCTGCCTGCCTTAAACCCGGGGGATGTACGCCACCTGAAGGAAATACTGGAGGATTTCGGCATTGAATACACTCTGCTGCCGGATATATCGGAAACCCTGGACGCTCCTTTTTCAAATGTATACAAGAGAATACCCGAAGGAGGCACAAAACCTGAAGATATAGCCAGGATGCCCGGAGCCGCGGCTACAATTGAGTTTGCGCCTTCCCTTGATAACCGGCTGTCACCGGGGTATTACCTTAATGAAAGGTTCGGGGTGCCGCTGTACAGGCTTCCACTGCCATTGGGGTTAAATAATAATGATGCCTTCTTCACACTGTTGTCGGAACTCGGAAGAAAGCCAACTCCGGACAAGTATGTGAAACAGAGGGGACGGCTGCTGGATGCCATGATAGATGCCCACAAATATAATGCGGAGATAAGGGCAGCTATATATGGTGAACCTGAATACTGCTATGCGCTAACAAAATTTTGTTTGGAGAACGGTATTAGACCAAAGCTTATTGCGGCGGGAACAGAGAACAGACTTATGAAGGAGAAGATAAGAAAGCTATATCGGCATACGGAGGATTATCCGACAATACTCGATGATACCGATTTTGAGACAATAGAAAAGCTTGTGTTGAATCTGGATGTGAACATGCTTATCGGAAACTCCGACGGCAGGCGGATAGAGGAGAAACACAAAATAAAGCTTGTAAGGGTGGGCTTCCCGGTACATGACAGGCTTGGAGCCCAGAGAAAGGTAATACTCGGCTATGAAGGCACCATGGCCTTGATAGATGAAACCTCCAATTCTGTGCTTGCAGGGAAGGAAGCAGGATACAGGGAGGAGATGTATGAAAGATATTATAAGGAAGTGAAGAAGAATGAAGTTGAAGCATTGCCCGCTCACAGTATTGAAGAAAAAACTGCGCAACACCCCTGCTTCAGCAGAGAGGCACATAATATGGCCAGGATGCACATACCTGTGGCACCGGCCTGCAATATAAGCTGTAACTACTGCAGCAGAAAATACGACTGCCCGAATGAAAGCAGGCCTGGAGTAACCAGTGAGGTGCTTACTCCGGAGCAGGCTGTAGAGAAATTCAAACTTGTAAAGAGCAGGGTGCCTAATTTGAAGGTAATAGGCATTGCGGGGCCGGGAGATGCCCTGGCAAACTTTGAAGCTGTCAAAAGGTCCATTGAACTTATCAGTAAGGAAGACAGCGAAATCACCTTCTGCCTTTCCACCAACGGCCTTATGCTTCCATTTCATGCAGAGGAATTGATAACGCTGGGTGTATCTCATGTAACTGTGACAATAAACACAATAGACCCTGAAATCGGAGCCAAGCTGTATAAGGAAGTAAATTATCTCGGAACAACCTACAAAGGAAGGGAGGCAGCGGAGATTCTCCTTCATAATCAGCTTTCGGGACTCAGATATCTTTCCTCAAGAGGGGTAGTCTGCAAGGTGAATATTGTGATGGTCAAGGGAGTAAATGATGAGAAAATACCTGAGGTAGTAAAGAAGATAAAGGAATGCGGGGCCTTCATAACAAATATAATGCAGATGATTCCGGCACCCGGAAGTACATTTGAAAAGATGCCTCTGGTATCACAGCTTGAGTTGAATGAAATGAGAAAAAGCTGCGAGCCGGACCTTAATCAGATGTATCACTGCAGGCAGTGCAGGGCGGATGCTATAGGGACTCTGGCCCAGGACAGGTCCATAGAATTCCGGTGCGGAGGCTGCAGCAATATAAATCTAGAGAAAAAGGAGAGTATAAAACCGGAAGCTAAAGAGGAAAAAGATAGCCTTATGAGAATAGCTGTGGCATCCAAAAGCGGAATAAATATAGATCAGCATTTCGGTTACGCAAAGGAATTTTATATATATGAATATACAGAAGCAGGAATCAAGTTCAAGGAAAAGAGAGAGGTTGAAAAATACTGTACCGGAAAGGAAGACTGCGGCGAGGAAGATAAAATTACAAATATCCTAAATGCAATAAGGGACTGCCGGGCGGTATTGGCTATGCGGGCAGGGGATGAACCGGTGAGAAAACTTCGTGAAGAAGGAATTATAGTTTATCAGATGTATGAGTCTATCTTCAGAGGGATTGAAAGAGTTATGGCGCAGAAGTAGTTCGAAATACAGATGTGGAAATTTAAACCTTTAGTTTTCGCCGGAGAAAATATCGAATCCTCACCGATTTTTCCGTATGTAAAATTTCATCATATATCGCGGATAAAATATCCAATCTTCACGGATTTTTATTGTTGCTCATTCAAAAGAAATTTTACATACGTAGGCGATAAATTCAGATATAAATTTCTGCAGCTATAAGAAGGGGGAGAATACGATGAAGAAGCTGGAGACAACTTTATTGATAGCGGCAGTATGTATTATGGCGGTTTTTTCAATGTTCTTCAGGCTCATGTTTGCTAAAGACAGCTCCAATGACAATAAGTCTCAAAAGACCTTGCTAGTACATGCCGCATCGAGTCTGACGGAAGCCTTTCAGGAAGTGGGGACGGAGTTTGAAAAAGATACCGGGGTAAAGGTAGATTTCAATTTTGCAGGAAGCCAGGCACTTTACAATATGATAAAGCAAGGAGAAAAGGGAGACATATTTGCCAGCGCCAGCCTGAAATATATGGAGGACCTCGAGAAGGATGGATTGGCAGAACCCTATAGTGTATTTGCAGAAAACAAGATAGTCATATGCAGGAGCAATGGATATAAGGGGGATATAACATCATTGAAGGATTTGGGGAAAACCGGGCTAAGGCTTGTACTTGCAGACAAGAGTGTTCCGGTGGGTTCCTACTTCTATACTGCATTGGACAATGCCTGTAAAAGTGGTTCAGTATCTGCGGAAGACAAGGACAAAATCTTAAAAAATGTGGTGAGCAGCGAGGTCAATGTCAAGGATGTACTTGGAAAGGTTCTGCTTGGGGAGGCGGACTGCGGGGTTGTTTACAATACAGACCTTTCGGCAGCTA
>JAUZPH010000292.1 GCA_030706065.1 Bacillota bacterium
TGTCCCGGAAATACCCACTTAACATTTTCAGACAATACTTGTTGAATAGCCTTCATGTCATGTCTGCCATATGCATCGAAGAATTTATCGATAATATTTACATTTTCGTGTTCCATGTTTCATTCTCCTCTCTGTGAAGACACTTCATAATAATACTCTTGACGGCTTATATGTATATTATAGTTAAAGAGTTTTTGAAGAAAGCCTGTCAGGTTACTACTAAATTTGACTTCAGAGTGTATTTATATTCATGGTCAAATTGTATCACTTGCGATAACTTTGTCAATCTTTAGTCATATGAACATGTATATACATAATTAACCATATCCTGTATAATTAAGTTATAGCATAAATTTCCACAGCCTTGTCAATATCCAAGTTGAAAACCCTATAGTAAAGGTGTTATTAGAGCTCAGGGAGGGAAAAATGAAGGATATTATTAGAGAATCAAAGTCCATGACAGACAACAGCCATAATTATAAAAAATATATTGTTATAGCAGCTTTCTTAAGTATATTTGCTTGTATGGCAGTTCTGGCAATTCCAGGGATACATGAAAAGGTGAATTCCAGCGAACAAAGCGGGGGGACACTGCCCGGAGCAGAAAAAATCTATCCGGCAGTAATGTGCAAGGGAAGAGTATATAATTGGAAACGCATGGCTGGTCCGGAAAATAAACTTCCACAGGGAGAGCTTCCTGGAGGCTATGAGTATGTTGGGGATATTGAGTATAATGATACAGGGAAACTTGTAAAGGATTTTCAGTTTACCGCAGTATTTAATGCGTCAGGTAAGCTCTATTTCAATGCTGATGAACCAAATAATGTATGTATATGTATAACGACAGATTGGCTGAGCGATGCTTATGTTATTTTTCAATTCAATGAAGATAGATAATGTTGAACATTCCTTCAACTTAACTGAAGCTCAAACTACACTGATTTTACATCAGATGGTGTTTGAGCTATAATTATTTTATTGAGTAATATGTTATAACAGTTTTTAGGGGGCTGATAATCATGTCATCGATAATACAGCCGGATTATGACCACTGCATAGTAAATACCGTGGCATCGATATTGAAGTATTACAAAGCATCTACCGATTATTCTACTATAAATATATTGGACAAGGCATTGCTGAAGAGCTATAAAAATGTTGTTCTGATGGTGTTTGACGGCATGGGTACGGACATGCTGAGAAAGAATCTGCCGGAAGACAGTTTTTTAAGAAGGCATATGGCTGAGGAGATAAAATCCGTCTACCCGTGTACCACTACTGCGGCCATGACTTCCTACTACACCGGACTTTCACCGAAGGAGCACGGATGGCTCGGCTGGTCGCTGTATTTTAAGGAATACGGCAGAATTATCGATACTTTCCTCAATACGGACAGTTTTACAAAGGAGAGTATTGGCAGAAAGAGTGCCGCTGAAGTTCTGATGCCCTATGAAAGGATTTATGAGAAGATTTACCGCGCCACAGATGGCGAGGTTGACATATATACAATCAATCCTTCCGGTATACGCTTTCTCGAGGATGTCAATACTAATATAAGGGTTGAGTCAGTTGGAGAAATATGTGAGGAAATAAAAGCACTTTGCAGTAATTCCAATGAGAAGTTTATTATGTCCTACTGGCCGGAGCCGGATTCCACCATGCATGAATATGGCACTTGTACTCCGGAAACAACGAGAGCCATAGAAACGATCAACCAGCTGGTGGAGGCAATGTGTGAAGAATTGAAGAATACCCTTGTCATTATCTCCGCAGACCACGGACAAGTGGATATTCATGAAGAGGTATACCTGAACGATATCCCTGAAATCGAAGAGTGCCTTGTAATGCCCAGCTCCGTTGAGCCAAGGGCAGTATCATTTTTTGTAAAATATGAGATGAGGGATGTTTTTGAGAGTAGGTTTCAAGAAAGGTTCGGAGAGGACTTTATACTTTATAAGAAAGAAGAAGTAATAGAGAAGGGGCTTTTTGGATATGGGAAGATGCACAAAAAAGTGTCTGATTTCCTGGGAGACTACCTGGCCTGTGCAGTTGGACAACGCATTTTGAGATACAGGACTATAAATTCCACTGACAAGTTTCTGTTCAAAGGCCACCATGCGGGACTCAGGCCGGAGGAAATGCTGGTTCCTCTTATAATAAAGATGTGTGAGTAAAAGCTGAAGGCAGGAATATTTCGATTAACTTGAAGGATATTATCAAGAATGCTAGAATTATATAGAATGATGGATTTTGCGGAGCGACAGAAAGAGTACTTTTTAAATAGATGATCAATTGAACTTCGTGAAGAGACTTTGATTTAAAAAGGAGAAAAAAGTGATGGAAAAATTTACAGCCCTTGCAATGGCTGTGCTTCAAATTACCCTGCTGGACATAACCCTGTCCGGGGATAACGTCAGCGTCATTGCTTTGGCAATTAAAAATTTACCCGAGAAGCAGGCGAAGCTTGCCAGTCTTATTGGTGTTGGGGGGGCGCTCGGCGTAAGAATCTTCTTTACCTGCATTGTTACTCTCATAATTGCTGTAGAATGGCTGCCTATCAGGCTGATTGGGGGAATAATCCTTGTTAAGATTACCTGGGATTTGATGAATACAAAAGGGGAAGAAGAAAATGTTGAAATAAAAGGCAACAAGAATTTATGGAGGGCAGTTTTCAGCATAATTGTAGCCGATATAAGCATGGGCCTTGATAATGTGCTGGCAATAGCGGGGGCAGCTCATGGAGAGATCTGGCTCATTATTTTCGGATTGGCCATGAGCATTCCAATTATATTCTTTGGTGCCAACTTTATAGCGAACCTTATGAATAAATACAAAATCATTGTGTACTTAGGCGCCGGGCTGCTCATGTATACAGCCCTCACCATGATTACAGAGGATAGGCTTACGGCAAAATATATTAACCATACTGCATCAATTGTGATTTCGATTTTGGCCGGCCTTTGGGTTTTAGTGTATGGGGTATATAACATAAGAAAAGAAAACAAGGCAGACAAGGCAATGGAAAAAAAGTTCTCATAAAAACCAAATAGGATGTTTTTATTGGACCCGGTTGAGTATGGACTATACCGGGTCCTTTTATTTTAAGGTTCTGTTTTTAGAATAATTTCAACAAAAAACGGGTGCAGGATATAAAGTGATCAAATATATCTATGACGCGGACTAGGGCTATGTTGTAAAACAGTGATATATGCTGACTTAGACAAGCTTTGCATGAAATTAATAACATGTACAAAAATATAATTGATTTAGCAGATTATAGTGATATTAAGCAGATTTATAAAGTGGATATTCAATTCATTATATCCTAACACTGTGTATCTTTCACAGTGCTAGGATTAATGAACCATATACGAAGATGGCGAATTAAATCAATTATGTATTATGCTAATTATTTGTATTTACAGGTTCTAAATTTTCCATCAATCCAAAATGTTGCTTCAATAGTATGAAACTTCAACAAGTAACATTTCGTGTCTTTTACGCCTGTTTTAAAATATTTTCGGTCACACAAATCATCAAATTTCATCTTTTCCTCCATACTGGATACTATTTCAACATTACCAATTAAAGTAACAGTATCCCCTCCAAGTCTATAACATACACTTGCTTTTTCATTATTCTCAAAATGAGTTGCTTTTCCATTTAGTGCAGAACGCTTTGATGTAAAAAACCATATATCATAAAAGCCTTCTGCTATTACTTTTGAAATGGTACAAATGCGTGGATATCCTTTTTCATTGACTGATGCCAATGTTACAACATCACATTTTTCCAATAAATTACTTGCCTTATCTTCAATTTCTTTTATTCTTTCTTTTTGTATTTCACTTGCTTTCTTTTCCATACTCTCCTCCTATTTCAATTCGGTATAAATTACTATTGCGACCTAATTCCATTATAAGAGATAAGTAAATAGAATACCAATATTTCAACACTATTCTTTAACAGAGCCTATAAATAAAATTTACGGTATGATTAATGGATTATTATGGCAACATTCCGTCCTGAAAGAACATGAGACTATTTTTGCTAAAACAGTTTATACTACCATTCTCTTTTCCATAATTAACGATTCATAATCGGTTCAAAATCAGATAATAGTTTATATCTGCGATTTATAATGTTCATAATATTATTTCCTCCAAAATAAAAAATTACATTTTGTTATCGGAAATGGAACAAAAAATCAAAACAACACTATTGGGACAGAACTTCCTGCAAACATAACAATAGAGTGGCTTTGACAAAGTAATCCAAATTTCCGAGAGCAACTAAAGCCCTATATATACAGGACTTATAAAAGTTATAATTGTCAAAAGTTTAGATTATTGAATCATTGCTGCACCACCATTCATTGTTGCTTTATTATAAATATTGGTAAAAAGATGTTGACTCGTATATCACAGTGCGATATAATATATCTCAGTAAGATGTATCACGTGGTGATATATCGAGATGTGATACGAAAGGATAGGGTAGTATGAATTTTAAGGATTTTATTCCCATGAGTGAGACGGCTTATTATATTCTTTTATCTTTAACAGAGGAAAGGCATGGATATGCAGTTATGCAATATGTTTCTGGCCTTACCCGTGAAAGGATCAACCTGGGGGCCGGCACCTTATATGGGACATTATCAAAGCTTGAGAAAGCGAAGCTGATCATTATTACAAGAGAGGAAGAAAAGCGCAAGTATTACAAGATAACAAAACTGGGTGAAGAGGTTTTGGCAGCTGAAATTGAGCGTATTGAAGAACTTTATAACAATGGCAGGGGGGTATTGGGAAATGCGAGAGGATAGAAAATATGTAAGAAAGTCGTTTTGGGTTCACCAGTATGAGAAGGAAGAAGAATTTTTATCCGGGATGGCTAGGGAAGGATGGCATTTCGATAAGCTTCACAGAGGTATGCCGACAAAATATGAATTTGTAAAGGGAGAAAAGATAGATTATGTCTATCAACTTGATTTTGTGACAACCGAGGAGGATACGGCGAATTATCATCAGTTATTTGAAGATACAGGATGGAATGAAGTATATTCCTGGCCTGGAGCTGGAGGCAAGTGGTTTTATTTCCGCAGGATTCATGTTGACGGCCGGGAAGAAAGAATCTTTACCGATACGGAATCTAAGTACCAGATGTACGAAAAGCTTTGGAGAAAGTTTGGGGGGATTTTCCTCATTGCATTGCTGTTGGAACTGAACGGTATCAGAGTATTCGTGGACATAATAAAAGAGACCGGTTTAGTATCTGTTTGGGGAATTGCCTCACTTGTATTTTGCTGCTTTTTAGCTTTTATTTCTGTTCTTCTTATATATTGGGTGATAGGGATAGCAATTGAAAAA
>JAUZPH010000293.1 GCA_030706065.1 Bacillota bacterium
ATTTTGATAATCAAAATAAATTATGATATTCTATACATAAGGGAGTGTGGGAAATGGAGGAAGATAGAAAGGTCGTACTTGTGACCGGAGCCTCATCAGGTATAGGTAAAGCAACTGCAATTTACCTGTCAGAGAGGGGAATCAAGGTGTACGGTACAAGCCGTAATCCGAATGTGGGCAGTAAACAGGACAATGCAGGTGTACATATGATTAAAATGGACGCCACTGAGGCCGCTGCGGACAGTGAACTGGACGGCTCGGGTGTACACATGTTGAAAATGGACGTGACTGATGCAGCCTCTGTTAAAAATGCGATAAGCGAGGTGATGAGAAGGGAAAACAGGATCGATGCAGTATTCAATAACGCAGGCTCCGGAATCTCAGGGGCACTGGAGGACACTAACCTTGAAGAGTTCAAGGAGCTTTTTGAGGCTAACTTCTTCGGCATGGTCAGGGTGGTAAATGAAGTTCTGCCGCATATGAGAAAAGCAGGAAAAGGCATTGTCATAAACAGTTCCTCTATCGGTGGAGTAATAGGCCTGCCCTATCAGGGTGTTTACAGCAGTACCAAATTTGCCGTGGAAGGCTACAGCGAAGCCCTCAGCAAGGAGGTGAAGAGGTTTGGTATAAAAGTCTGCATGGTTGAACCAGGAGATTTCAGAACGGGATTTACAGCCAGCAGGCGTTTTTCAAAAGCTACATCCAAGGACTCAGCTTACTATGAAGATTTTTTAAAGACCGTGTCTGCATTTGAGAAGGATGAATTAAATGGATGCAATCCAAAGATGATTGGTAAAGTGATTTTCAGGATTGTAAACAGTAAGAGACCAAGGCTCAGGTATCCTGTGGGAATGGTTTTCCAGAAAATTATATTATTTATGAAGAAGTTCCTCCCGGGAAGATTCTATGAGAAACTTATTATTTTCTATTACATGGGAAGAGGGATACAAACGAACAAGGAAATGGAAAGAGTAGATAAAAGGCTGAACCTGTAGCAATTTTTTATCTGGAGGTTTGTAATTATGTTAAACTCGTTTGAAAAGATTGATACGTTAAAGAAATCCTCAAAGGATTTCAGAAATATCTTTGAAATCATGATGGATAACGATGGCGCTGCCTGTGAATTTCAGGAAATGGGCCAGATAGTAAAATGGACTTATAGTGATTATAAAAATAAGATTAACAAATCAGCTGCAAGGCTGGCAAAGCTTACTTCAGAAATAAGCAGAGACTCATACATAGCCTTAAAGATGGCCAATTCGCCCTGGTGGCCGATAATGTTCTGGGCTATCATGATGGCCGGATATAAACCTCTTCTGGTTGATGCATCTCTCAATGAGGAGATGACAGCATACCTGATGAAGCAGTCCGGTGCGAAGATGATTATATCAAAGCCCTTTGAGCTGGATGAAAAGGAGGATAGCAAATTCATACCCCGGTGGGCAAATGAATTTGCACTTTGTACCTCTGGCACGACTGCTTCCAGCAAGATATACTATTATACCGGTGAAGCGGTGTGCTACCAGTTGTTCAGTACCGGAAGGCTGCTTAAGGAGAGCAAAAGAATGGCTCCAAAGCCTGGAGACAAGGTGCTGGCTTTCCTTCCTTTACACCATATCTTCGGTTTTTTGGCTTCCTACATGTGGTATTGTTTCCATGGAGCAACCCTTGTATATATAAAGGATAGAGCGCCGGAGACAATTTTGGAGGCCTGCAGGAAGCATGAGGTAACCCACATAACTACTGTGCCGCTGCTTCCAAATAACATCGCAAAATCAATATTGAGGAAGGTAGAACAGGCACCTGCCGGCAAGAGAAGGTTATTTAAAACCATGGTTAATGCAAGCATCTTCCTTCAAAGGATCAATACGAAACTGGGACTCAAGGCCGGGCAGGTAATGTTTAAGAGTGCCCTTAAAAATCTCATGGGGCCTCAAGTAAAGTGTATTATAAGCGGCGGCAGCCATATTCCATATGAAACCCTGAAGCTTATAAATGCCATAGGTTATTTTGTAACCAGCGGATACGGCATGACAGAGGTTGGAATAACTTCTGTGGAGACCAGTGAGAGTATTGGAAGGAGATTATCAGGGTCTGTGGGGACTTCTCTCGATTATATTGAGTATAAGGTAGAGGATGGAGAAGAAGTAGGCGGGCTGCTGGTAAGCGGAAAGGCAATACACAGCGGAAGGCTTATAAATGGGAAGGCTCTACCTGCGGAAGTTGATGACCAGGGCTGGTTTGTAACTGGAGATATCGGAAGAGTGCGTAACGGAAAGCTCTGGATAGAAGGCAGAATAAAGGATATCATTGTCAACGAATCCGGAGAGAATGTTTATCCCGATGAACTGGAGGACTACTTTGACGGTCTTCCGCTGCATACACAGCTTTCTATACTGGGAACTCAAAAGGACGAAAACTATGAATATATAACTCTTGTGCTGAGTATACCGAAGTATGACCTTGTAGAAGAGAACTACGCAAAACTCAGGAATGCAATTATAAGAATAAACGGAAGCCTTCCGGTGATGAAACGGATAAACAAGGCATACCTCACAAGTGAACCGCTTCCTGTGGTAAACGGAATCAAGGTCAAGAGAATTCAGCTTAGGAAGATGATTGAAAACAAGGGAATATCCCTTGTTGAGCTGGACCTCAAAGGGGAAGGCTACGAGGTTATGGAGGTTGTCAAGAAGAGCGTAAATATCGAGGAAGTGCATAAAAAGGAATTTGAGGAGATAAAAGGCCAGATAAGAAGCGCCTTCAGCGAGGTGCTCCACCTTCCGGAAGACAGTATAGGAGACAATGACCATTTCATAGATGACCTTGGCGGAGACAGTTTGTCAAGTATAAGCCTTTTAGTGAAGGTTGAAGAGAATTTCGGTATTGTGATTCCCGATTCGGAATACTATAACTGTACAAATGTAAACAATCTGGCATCTCTAATACTTAAAAAATCAAAGGGAATAAAAGACTTTGAGGACGCAGCAGCGGCGATAGAGAAGGTGAACCCGGTTACCTCCTTTGAAAAATCAAGGGAATACCAGTCTTTCCTGTTAAGGCGAAAGGCTGCCGAGGAAATAGGAAACCCCTACTTCATATGTCATGATTCAACAGTAAGAGATGTTTCAAGACTAAACGGAGAAAGAGAAATACTGCACTTCGGTTCCTATAACTATATAGGCATGTCGGGACATCCGGAAACCATACAGGCAGCAAAGGATGCAGCTAGCAAGTACGGGACTTCTGCCAGCGGGAGCAGAATACTGGCGGGAGAAAAGCACCTGTATCAGGAACTGGAGGCAAAGATTGCAAAGTGGAAGCATGCAGAGGATGCAATAGTTCTGGTAGGAGGCCACTCTACAAACGTAACCTTTGTAGGAAACTTCTGCAGTGAAAAGGACATAATCCTCTATGATGCATTATCACATAACTCTGTAGCCCAGGGCTGTCAGCTTTCAAAGAGTGATGCAAAGGCTTTCCCGCATAATGATTTTGTTGCCTTGGAGAGCATTCTTAAGAATGTAAGGCCAAGATACGAGAAGATACTCGTGATAGTTGAAGGGGTTTATTCCATGGACGGTGATATTGCACCGATACCGGAATTCGTAAAGCTCAAAAAGAAATATGGTTTCTTCCTCATGGTAGATGAAGCTCACTCAGCCTGCGTTATCGGTGAACACGGCGGTGGAGTTGATGAGTACTTTGGACTGGATCCTTATGACATTGACATAAAGATGGGTACCCTTTCAAAGGGACTGGGAACCTGTGGAGGCTACCTTGCAGGAAGAAAGACTCTCATTGAATACTTGAAATACAATGTACCGGGTTTTGTATTCTCCGTTGGCATCAATACTCCTTCAGCGGCTGCTACCCTTAGTGCCCTGGAGATATTGGAAAGAGATAATTCGCCGGTTCAGAGACTCCATAAAAATATTGAAGTGTTTATGAGAGAAGCTCACAAGCGGGGGCTGGATACCTGTCTTGCAGGAGAAACAGCAATAATACCCATTATGGTAGGAGAAGATGAGGATGCCTTCCTTATAAGCAATGTCATGCTGGAGAGGGGAATATTCGTACCTCCGGCTGTTTATCCTGCAGTACCCCGGGGCCAGGCAAGGCTGAGGTTCTGTGTAATAAGTGAGCACAAGGAAGAACAGATAATAAGAACTCTTGATACACTGATGGAAATTGCAAAGGAACACAGGATCGACCTCAGTAAAAAAGAAGAGGAAGAAGAAGTGGTGTAGAAAGTATACACGGATGTGTGACTTTATATTTAAATTTATAACTTTGGAAAAATTTGTGAAGATTCGATATTTTCTAAAGTGAATGAGTTAATGATTACAGTCACACATCTACAACGAAAGGCGCGGATTTTGCCGCGCCTTTTATTTTGTGAATGTTTTTACTTTTTATAGAATAAGCCTTTTAAAAGTATCTATGTTTTTTTCAATTTCACCATTTTTAAAGATGCTGGAGCCGGATACGAGTATATCCACACCACAGGAGGCTACCCTCTCACAGTTTTTTTCCGTTACTCCGCCGTCTATGCTTATCTCATAAGAGTAACCCAGTCTTTCTCTAATTTCTTTAAGATCTCTTACCTTTTCCAGAGTGTATTCTATCAGAACCTGCCCCCCGAAGCCGGGATTAACACTCATTACAAGCACAAGATCAACCATTGGGAGCACATGCTCCAAAAGGGATATTGGAGTGGATGGATTAAGGGCAATACCGGCTTTGATATTAAAGCTTTTTATGTATTGAATCAACCTGTCTAAATGGGTTTCGCTTTCATAGTGAACAGTAATGCAGTCGGCTCCAACCTTGACGAATTTTTCAATGTACCTTGAAGGTTCAGCTATCATGAGGTGTACGTCAAAAGGCAGCGATGTACATGGCCTCAAAGAGCGTATCACCGGAAAGCCTATGGAGATATTAGGTACAAAATTTCCGTCCATTATATCGATATGTACGTAGTCCGCCCCTGCCTTTTCCAGCAGCTTTACCTGTTCACCCAGGTTTGCAAAATCAGCTGATAAAATAGATGGTGCAAGTTTAGTCATAACAAAACCCTCCAAATTACAGATAATCATTCGAAAATGTTTCCAGATAGAACCCTAAAGGTTTATTACATTCTGCCGACGCAATAATCCATGAAGATTGGATGTTTCGCTCGGCACTGGATATTTTACTTCGTAAAAATCCTTAGTAAGACTTTTAATGGGTTCTATATAGATGTGTGAGTTTATAATTGAATTTATCACCTTGGAAAAATCGTTGAAGCTTCGATATTTTCTCAGGCGAATACTAAAGG
>JAUZPH010000294.1 GCA_030706065.1 Bacillota bacterium
ATCAGCTCTTGTAACCCAGTAATGAGTTACGAATCTCATCTCTCCTTTTTCCGGGGCATTGACCTTTATCCCTCTATTCAAGAATTCAGATTGAAGCTGTTCACCGGATAAAGAGGTTTCCACCTTGAAGAATACCATATCGATATGGATATCCTCCTTCTGCAATTTTATGCCTGGCAGCTGCTCCAAAAGCTCTGCAAGGTAGAGGGCATTTTCATGGTCCTCGGATAACCTTTCACGCATATCTTCAAGTGCAATGAGCCCCGCCGCAGCAAGGATACCTGCCTGGCGAAGGCCGCCGCCCATAAGCTTTCTTCCTTTTCTGGCCTTCTCAATAAATTCCCTGGAGCCTGCCAGAATGGAGCCTACCGGTGCGCAGAGCCCCTTGGAAAGACAGAACATTACGGAGTCACAGTATTTTGTAATCTCCCTGGCATCCACCTTCAGATAGCTTGCTGCATTAAAAAGCCTTGCTCCATCAAGATGGACAGGAATTTTATTTTCTCTGGCTATTTCAGATATTGCCTTCATGTTTTCCAGAGAGATGACTCTGCCGTTGGAATGGGCATTTTCAAGACAGATAAGGCTTGTACCAGGATAATGTATATCCTCAGTTTCTTTTCTTATCTTGCTTTTTACCTCATGGGGGCACAATTCTCCCTTATGGCTGTTTAGGTTTCTGAGTTGAACACCGGCAATAACCGCTGCAGCACCGACTTCGTGGGCTACAATATGGCAGTCATCCCCAAGGATTACCTCGCTGCCCCGCTTACAGTGGGTAAAAAGTGCCAGTTGATTTCCGAAGGTACCGCTGGGTACAAAAAGTGCCGCCTCTTTTCCGGATACTTCCGCCGCACATCTCTCCAGTTCCTTTACCGTGGGGTCATCCTCATAAACATCATCGCCCACTTCTGCCCTGTACATTGCTTCTCTCATGGCATCCGTAGGGTTTGTCACTGTATCGCTTCTCAAATCAATAAAGCTCATTCTTTATCACTCCTGTATTAATTTTCTTGCCCGTCAATTTTTGAGGTACTTCGTCCTTTTATTATCTCGTTTGCCGCTATGAGCTGTCCCAGGGATACCCCTCCGTCATTGCAGGGGATCAGGCTGTGGGTGTAAACTGTAAAGCCTTTCTTCTGGAGCTTGTACAGAGTTTTCCTCAAGAGGTAGGAATTCTGAAATACTCCTCCGCTCAAGGCAACCTCGTTGATATTTTCTACATTTCTTATTCTAGCACAAATTTCGACGGCTCCGTCAACAATGGCATTATGAAATTTAGCGGAAATAATACCATTATTGATGCCAAGAGCCTTATCCCTTAATATTCCCTTAATTATCCTTCCAGGATTCAGGATAGAAAGATTCTCGGATTCAATATCATATGGGTAAGAATCCTGAATGGAACTCTCAGGTATAAGTGCCTCCAGCTCCATAGATGCTTGTCCCTCATAGCTTATTCTAGTACATATGTTTAATATTGCAGAAACAGCATCAAAGAGCCTGCCAATACTGGAGGTATTAATGCAGTTGATATTCTTTTCGAGGGTTCTCAGCAGAGGTTTGATCTGCTGAGCTTGAAGACCGGAAGAACTCAGGAAACCGGCAATTTCTTCACTGTCTGTACTCACATGGCTGTAAAGATAGGAGGCAGCCATCCTCCAGGGCTCAAGCACTGCCTTATCTCCGCCGGGCATCTGTATATATTTGAGATGCGCCGCACGCTTGAAGCCTCCCAGGCTGCATATTAAAAATTCTCCGCCCCAAATGCATCCGTCGGTGCCGTATCCGGTTCCGTCAAAAGCCAACCCAATCACGGGGCCTTCTACTTTGTTTTCTGCCATGCAGCTAACTATATGGGCATGGTGGTGCTGTATCTGAATTACGGGAAGAGAGGATTCCATTGCATATTTGGTAGAATAATATTCCGGGTGAAGGTCTGCGGCTATATACTCCGGGGCAAAAAGAAATATTTGCTTAAAGTGTTCGATATTATTTACATAATGCGTATAGGTTTCAAGGTTTTCCAGATCCCCGTTGTGCTGGCTCAAAAACAAAAAGTTCTCCTTGGATATGCAGAAGGTGTTTTTCATGTTGGAACCGCAGGCCAAAATAGGGATTGTCTCTTCATATATAAAGGGCTCAGGAGCGTAACCCCTGGCACGCCTGATAATTCTCTCCCTGCCTGCTGTGACTCTCGTAACCGAATCATCCACCGGAATATGTATGTCTCTGTCATGGATAAGAAAATAATCCGCTATATCCTTCAGATGTTCAAAGGCAGTATCGTTTTTATACTCCAGCGGCAGTCCGTGGAGATTTGCACTGGTCATCACCAGTACCTCAATATCGCAGCGGAAAAGAATGTGGTGCAGGGGAGTATAAGGAAGCATAACACCAAGAGTATTTTGGCCTGGAGCCAGTGAAGGTGATAAAGCCGTGCTTTCTTTCAGCCGCAGTAGAACAATAGGCTTTCTTATACCGGTCAGAAGCCTTTCCTCCTCGGCATCCACAAGGCAGTACTTCCTTATCGTATCCATGTCCCTCATCATCACGGCAAAAGGTTTATGGGGGCGCCTTTTTCTTTCCCGGAGAAGCCTAACCGAATCATCATTTAAGGCATCACAGCATAAGTTAAAGCCCGTAAGCCCTTTTATTGCCATAATGAATCCATTCCTGAGCCTTTGAGCTGACCACTGTATTTTTGTATAATCTTCATTGATGTTACTACAAACGGAGATAGCTGGGGAAATAGAAACCTTTGAATTATCAAATATGTTAACATGGGGCCCGCATTTACCGCAGGCATCAGGCTGGGCGTGAAATCGCCTGTCTCCCGGGTCATGATATTCTTCACTGCAGTCCCTGCACATGATAAACTTGGCCATGGTTGTCTTGTCCCTGTCATATGGAATGGCCTTTATTATGGAAAATCTGGGGCCGCAGTTTGTACAATTGGTGAAAGGATACATATACCTTCTGCCATCAGGGTTATCAATGTCAGTTGTGCATTCCGCACAGGTGGCAATATCCGGGGAAATTAGGGTTATGCTGTTCTCCTTGCTTTCACTCTCCTTTATTTTAAAGCCTTGAAAACAGGCTAAATCCTTCTCCGCCCAGAATACTTGCTCCACCTTCGAAAGGAGAGGGGGATTATATTTTATTTCATCAATAAAGAGCAGCAGGTCATTTTCAGAACCTTCAATATCGATATAAACGCCCTCGGAATTGTTATTTACCCAACCTGATAAATTGAATTTAAGTGCAAGGTTATAGACAAAGGGCCTGAAGCCAACCCCCTGCACAATACCTTTTACCGTTATAAAAAGTCTTTTCAAAAGCTCACCTTCTTTTTACTTTATCGCCAGGTTCTTCGAAATATTTCCATAAAGTGAATTTTATTTCAGTTAATCTTATTATATAATAAATAATGGGATTTTCATATTTTAAAAATATTAAGAGAAGATAATAGGTATATAGTGTAAAGGGGAGATTTTTATGACAGATCCAAGATTAAGCAAGCTGGCTAAGCTTCTTGTGAATTATTCGACAGCGGTTAAGCCCGGAGAATATGTCTTTGTCAGATGTGACGAGATGGCACTGCCCTGGATGAAGGAAGTAGTGAAGGAAGTGGTAAAGGCCGGTGCTCACGTGGAATACCAGATGGTATCGGAGGATGTTGCAGAGATAATGATGAAGCACAGTTCCGAAGAACAGCTTAAGGAACAAAACCATCTGCTCACCAGTGTGCTCTCAAAGGCAGATGTATGGCTGACAGCCTGGGGGGGAAGGAACACAAGGTCATTGTCCAACATACCCGGCGAGAAGATGAAGGCCTCCGCCCAGGGAGCCTCGGGCTGGAGGAAGATTTACAGCACAAGAATGGGGGATGGTTCATTACGCTGGTGCGGAACCCAGTTTCCCACTCAGTCAGAAGCACAGGAGGCGTCCATGAGCCTAAGTGACTATGAGGACTTCGTATATGGAGCAGGGCTCTTGAATTATGATGACCCCGTGGCTGAGTGGAAGAGGATAAGTGCCGAGCAGGAGAGATGGGTAAAATATCTGGATATGAAAAAGGAGCTCCATTTCATTTCAGAGGGAACGGACATAAAGGTGAAGGTTGAAGGGAGAAAGTGGATAAACTGCGATGGAAGGGCTAACTTTCCTGATGGTGAAATCTTCACTTCCCCTGTGGAAGATGCCATCGACGGGCATATAACCTTCTCCTTTCCATCCATTTACATGGGCCAGGAAGTGCAGGGAATAAGGCTGGAGGTAGCAAAAGGCAAGGTTGTAAAAGCCGAGGCGGAAGTTGGAGAAGAGCTTCTGAAGTCACTTCTGGCAACTGACGAATTTTCAAGCTACTTCGGTGAAGTTGCCATAGGGACCAACTACGGAATTAAAAACTGTACGAAGAACATATTGTTTGATGAAAAGATAGGTGGCACCATCCACATGGCCATCGGAGATTCAATGCCGGAAGCCGGGGGAAAGAACAGGTCCGCCGTTCACTGGGACATGATCTGTGATATGAGAAATGGCGGAAGGATACTGGCCGACGGCGAACTCTTCTATGAAAACGGAAACTTTATAGAAGCTGTTCTTCAGAAATATGGACTCTAAAATTTAATCAGGAAAAAAGCAAGGGGCTGTCACACTAAGTAATCTCTGCAGCTCCTTTTATATGAAAAGATAAAGGGACCTTGCAGAATTAATGCCTACCCTTATTATGCAGCAGTTACTTGGGGACTTGTTGTACATGCTGTTTTGTGAGGTAAATATATATGTTATTACCGGAATAGCGCTCTGTCACAACGAGGTGGTATATATACATCATTGTAGACAAGTCTTCGAACAGCAGGAATTTCTATGTCGATTTCATCAGACAAACTGTAAGGGACGTACCCTAAGACAGCCATTACTGAAGAACATAGTTGTAGATGCGTAAATGCATTTCTTAATATATCCGGGATGTAAAATTTCTTCTAATATTCAATTCTAATTCGTTGAAATTTTACATCCTAGAAGATCGGTGAAGATTCGACATTTTCAAAGGCGAATACCAAAGGCGTAAATCTCCAAATCTGTAGAAACATATCCAGAACCTCATAGCCTGACCCCTGGACATTTCCAAGACAGTGCCATTTCTGCCGGATTATTTGTATAGCCGCACATCAGTGTCACTTCCTAGTACTACTTTTCATACAAGTGCTAATGACACTGTAGGCTTGTCCTAATCAGCAACTGCCTCACCTACCACTTGCTGTCACAGAGCTCTAGTCTGACCTGTGA
>JAUZPH010000295.1 GCA_030706065.1 Bacillota bacterium
GCTTCCCTCTGCTTCTGGACCATTGAAGGCCTGGAAGTAATAAATATATTTACTGACGGCGGACGAGAAATGTCCCAATATCCACTTAGCATCTACAAGGAATGGGTACGGAAATTTTTCACTTTCATTATACCCTTCGGAACGGTAAATTACCTCCCTTTGATGTTCATTCTCGGAAAGACACGGGGTATTGCAGTGCTTTACATGCTTACACCTCTGCTGGGATTGCTTTTTATAATTCCCTGTACGGCAGTTTGGATCATTGGAGTAAAACATTACAAATCAACTGGTTCATAGAATTGGTGGCGGTTCACTCTATTGAAAAGTTGTGAACCGTCCCCCTACTTCTGGCAATCCTCGCAAAAATATATGCTGCCGCCCATATAATTTTCCTTTCTGACATGTCCTCCACAATGGGGACATATCATGGCATCATTGTTTTTGCCCATTATCGTTCTGTATCCTCCCTTATTGCCGAAAAGATCCTTTTCCGTATCCCTGCCGCCATGCTCAGCCATCTCTGACAGTGTACCCTTAACAGCATTAAATAGTTTTTCGATGTCCCCATCTGTAAGAGTATCCACCTTTTTCCTTGGATGGAGTTCTGCATTCCACAGTATATCCTGCAGTACGCCGTTGCCCAGGCCCGGAATCCTCTGTTCAGTTGCTAAAAATGCCTTTGTACTGACCTTCGTTTTATCTACTGAAGCAAGCAGTCCTTTAAAGTATTCCTCATTGAAATCTTTTGACAGCGGAGATGGCTTCTCTTTTGCAACCCTGTAGTACATACTGTCAAATTCCCCCTTGTGAAAACACCATATGCCTCCATACATTTGTACGGAAGCGCTGAGCGCAGAACCATCCTCGAATTCAATCAGCAGTTGATGCTTTTGGGGACGGTTCTGTTCATTGACGTGGTACCGGAGCCCTACTCCATCTGTAACCACTATCACTGAATCTCCTGCAGTTATTTCGACCATACCGCCGAAAGCCAGGGCTTCATGAACGACTTTTTTCTTCAGACGTCCATTATATTCCTGCGGGTTACCATAATACCATGTAAATTTATGGGAGGAACAGGCTGCTGCAGCGTGTACTATCCTCTTGCCCATAATGGTTCCTTTCAACTGCCTCATATAATTGATTGCCTCAGGCTGCTCAATCATTAAAAACACCTCTCTTTTAACTTTAGCCTTTATAGATTAATTTTACCATAACAAACCTGACAGCATAGTGTCATGTTAGAATTTAGCACTTACAAGAAATGTCGAACTTTAATATGTACCTATTCCATTTTCGCAATAAATATAGTATTCTGAAATATATACAGTTATTCTTTATAAAATATCTCGAATCTTCGCTAAATTATCAGACAGTTTTAAATTTATTGTTGAAGCCTTGTATACTTAGGCGATAAACTTATCATATCAGAAAAAATATTAGGGGGTGGCATAAAGTATGGACAATAAATCCTTCAGGTACAATATTGAGGGGCTGGCGGCAGATATGGAAATAGATTTAGCTGAGCTGACCTCCTTATATTCCGAATATTTCATCGAAATGAGGATTAACATCCAGGAAAGCAAGGCCCTGCGCGCTAATAACGACTGGGTCAAGCTGGAAAGAATAATCCATAATATGAAGGGTATTTCTACAAGCCTTAATGTGGATGATGTCTATTTGATGGCAGCCAAATTAGACAACAAGTTGAGATCCGCTAATTATGAAAACATTGAAAATGATATTAACTTTATCGTTGAATTATACAACCGGGCTGAAAATGATATAATGGAATTTTTTAAGGAAAAGGACATGAAAATCTAGGCATGCATTTGGGGGATTGTTAAAATGCTTAATGGTAAAAAAGTATTAATAGTCGAGGATTCACGTACTATGAGGCTTCAGCTCAAAATGATGCTGAAGCAGGAAGGTGTCGAGCTTGTTGAGGTAGGAAATGAATGGGGCATGTTTTCCAGGATAGATGAATACGGCAGTGTTGCCGACCTTATAATCATGGACCTGGTTTTAAGCTCAGAAAATGGCCTGGACCTCATAAGAAAGCTCAAATCAAGTACAAGATACGCGTCCATACCGATAATCATCCTTACAGAAAAGGCCGATTTGCCTACCATACTTATGGCGAAGGAATTGGGTATTAAGGATTATTTAAGGAAGCCTATAAAGAAGGCTGAGCTCATCAGCAGGATTAATAATGCTCTTGAGACACTGTAAAGGAAGTTATATATGTTGATGGGAAATATATTATATTTTGCCTATTCCGTTATCTCTATAGCCATTACGTCGATGATGGCTTATTTGTTTTGGAAGCGACGAAGTACCACCGGTGCACCGGCCATCTCTCTAGTCATGCTGGCTGCAGTGGAATGGTCGACCTGTCAGCTGCTGTCCGGCCTAAGCAGCAGCCTTGAAATGAAAATTTTCTTTGATAATCTTACCTTTCCCGGTGTTACTGCAATACCTGTCTTATTGTTCATTTTCTGTATTCAGTATACCAGGCGGGATAAGCTGCTGAAGGCTATGCACTACTCGCTGCTCTCTATTATACCAATATTGACCTTGATAGCGGTTTTCACAAGCAGATGGCACAGATTTTTCGCCGTGAATGCCAGAACCGAGCCTCTTGCAGACACCGGAATTTCGCTGTTGGTATATGACTACGGTGGCTGGTTCTGGATTCATTCAGGCTATTCATTTATATTAATTTTGCTTGGCGTCATAATACTTCTTCAAAGGCTTGTAAACCTTTCCGGCGTTTATAGAAAGCAGGCGCTGATGATACTGGCAGCAATTCTCATCCCGCTTATCGGCAGCTTGTTATATTTACTGGGACTGGGCCCGGCAAGAGACTTAGACACAACTACCTTCTCCTTTACTTTTTCCGGAATACTGCTTTTTATCGGCATGTTTAAGTATAAGATGCTGGACCTTGTTCCAATAGCTTACGAGGCAGTAATCTCTGCCATGGAAGATGCAGTCATTGTCCTGGACACACAGAACAGAATAATCGATTTAAACAACTCGGCTGAGGCCGTATTTTCGGAGACAAGAAACAATTTAATCGGGCAGCCTTTGTCCCTTCTCTTCCGGGAGGAGGATTCATTATGCAGCGATATTATCAGTTCCTTGAAGGCATCCGGAAAATTTGAATTGCATAAGGGCGGCATCAAGAGATGCTACAATATGAAAATATCTCCCATTCTGGATAAGAATAAGGCTGCCATCGGCCGCTTCCTCCTTCTCAATGATATTACAGAACTTGAGAAAGCAATGGAAGAACTTAGGACAGCCAAGACTGCCGCTGAAAATGCCAGTAAGGCAAAAAGTGAATTTCTGGCCACTATGAGCCATGAGATTCGGACTCCGATAAATGGAATCATAGGTATGGCAGAACTGTTGGAGGATGCCGCTCTCAGTACTCAGGAAAGGGAGAATCTGAGCACTCTTCAGTATTCTGCAGATTCCCTGCTCAATATAATAAATGAAATTTTAGACTATTCAAAGATAGAAGCAGGAAAGATGCAGGTGGAGAGCGTCAATTTTAATTTGAGAGAATTAATTTACAATATGGCAAAAACCTTCAGTTATAACAAAAAACTTGGAGCCATTCGGTTTACATACCAGATTGAGGAAGCAGTGCCCGAGGTTATATCGGGGGACTTTGTAAAACTGAGGCAGATACTGGTTAACCTTCTATCAAACGCATTTAAATTTACAGAAGAAGGCAGGATTGAAGTATCAGTAGGTCTGATTAATAACAGTGACACTGAAGCTTTTCTTGGCTTTACCGTTTCCGATACCGGTATTGGAATACCTGAAGATAAGATATCCGGCCTCTTTGAAAGCTTTCATCAGCTGGACAGCTCTACCACCCGAAAATACGGCGGCACAGGGCTTGGCCTGTCCATAGTAAAAAAATTACTAGTGCTTATGGGAGGTTCCATAAGAGTTGAAAGCAAGGTTGACGCCGGAAGCAGCTTCACTTTCCGGCTTCCCTTGATACCTGTGGCGGATACAACCTCTGCCGAAATTGTAAAGGCTGCCTATACGTGTTCCTTTGATAAAAATCTGAGGATACTGGTAGCTGAAGACTCAAAGGTAAATCAGCTTGTACTTCTCCAGTTTCTTAAAAAGAAGCCCTGGAAGACAGATGTGGCCCAAAATGGCAGGGAGGCGCTTGAGAGATATCTGAAGGGCAGCTATGACATAATATTGATGGACATACAAATGCCTGAATTGGATGGGTATGAGGTAGCTAAGGCTATCAGGGTACTTGAAGCTTCTACCGGAAGGCATATTCCCATCGTAGCCCTTACTGCAAATGCTACTGAAGCGGATAGAAATATGTGCCTTTTGAGTGGGATGGACGATTTCCTTTCTAAGCCCATTAAATCGGAAATACTCTATGAATGTATACAGAAGAACTGCCATTCATGAAGCCTTTCCACTATTGATAAAAATCAAGAGTGCCAAACCGACGGCGGCAGATGAAGCATTTATCCATCTGCAGGCTTTCGGACTGGCACCTTCCTTTTACTATCTTCTCGATAGAATTCTCCTGATCAGTTTCATAGCCCATTTTTCTGAAGGAGCCTCCCCGGGTTCTTCCTCCAGTCCTGCGTCCTGTTCTTCGATGGCCATCCTAGCCAGCTTCATGATTCCCTCATAGGATTCTGCTACGGCAATAAATCTTCCGGAGTGGCAAAACACCGCATCCTCCACTCGTGTCAACTCTGCCAGTTCTTCATCCCTCAGTCCAGCCCAGGCTTCCGGCAGCTTCTTCCTGTCCTCCCTTCCGAAATCTCTCACAGTCTGAATTGCATAGCTGTCCTTCCTCGGATAGACTACAAAAAGCACTTCCTTATTTTTATCCACCTCCTGCAGTGTCTCCCCGTATGGGCAGTATACGTCAAGCTTAAGAAGTTCGGCGATTTCCCTGTGATGGTATGCGTTTATTACCTTTTCCCTGGCTCGCAGAACCGACAGCCTGTTGTCTATGGTGTTGCTCAAAACCGATGATACTAACTCCACTACAATGTCAAAGGCTTTGTCCTCGGCCATATCCGAATCCCAGGGTGGATTAAAGCCTGAGATTATTGATGTTATGCTCATTATCGATATTCTTCCGTCGTCCAGCCGCATACCGTTATCAAGAGCATCAATGCCTTCTATTAAAACTCTGTCAACATATTCAAAAACCTCTTCAACCTCTTTTTCACCCTGGCCCGGGGCTTTAAAACGCACCACCTCTCTCCCGAAA
>JAUZPH010000296.1 GCA_030706065.1 Bacillota bacterium
AAATTTCTTCCAAAAGATAACACCCCTTTGGTCACTTAGCGTCCCAGCGTATTTATTTATGTCCCACATCTTTATTATAAAGTACTTCATCCTATTTTTAAATAGTATTTGCAAATTTTTTTTAAAAAATTACATAAGTATATAGCTGCGGAAATTTATATTCTAATTTATCGCCTTCGAAAAATCGGTGAAGATTCGATATTTTCTCAGGCGAATACTAATGGTTTAAATTTCCCCATCTGTAGAAAGTAAAAATCTAATCACATTGAGCTGCCCCATAAATCCTTAAAGATTGGATATTATGTGACAGCTCAATATGAAGATTTTTATTACTTTCTATATACAAAACTGCGTCAAATGATAGATATACATTTGACGCAGTCCATAGCTTTTTACATATAATTATTAATAAAATATTATTGCGGTTTTACTTACTTTTCCCTCTCCGCTCCGACAAAAGCAGCGGCTATCATATTAGGCCCCACGTGAGAGGCAATTGTTGCAGATAACTCAGAGATTACTATATTTTGGGGTATACCTATCTCCAATATGTAACTTTCCAGCAGTTTTGCATCCTCCGGGCATCCTCCATGGCCGATGATAATCGTTGTATCTTCGATTTTCCCGGCATTTTCTCTAACTTTGTCTGCCAGAAATCTTATGGATTTTTTTCTTCCTCTCATATTGGTATAGCTGCCAAGCTTTCCTTCTCTGTTTACTGTGAGAATCGGCTTGATATTAAGTGCAGAACCAACAACAGCGGTAGCTGTAGAAACTCTTCCACCCTTCCTAAGATAGATTAAATCATCTACTGCGAACCAGTGATTGGCCTTCATCTTATTTTCCTCTACCCAGTTCGCAATGAATTCCTTGCTTTTCCCCATTCTAAGCTGGCTTACGGCATTGAATACCAAAACCCCCTGGCCAATAGAAGCAGATATAGTATCAATTACGGTTATGTCAGCATCGGGATGTTTTTCCATGAATTCATTTCTCGCCATAACTGCATTATAGAAAGTTCCGCTCATATTGGAAGTAAACCCTAAATATAAAACAGAGTTCCCATCGTTATAATGTTTTTTGAATTTCTCATAAAACCTGAAGGAATTAATCTGCGCTGTAGATGGCATTATTCCCGCTCTTAACTTGTCATAAAATTCTTCATGGGACAAGGTTTTGCCAAAGTCATCCATATACTCATAACCATCAATATTCACCGGCATTCCCAACACATCCAATATATCTGCGTTTTCCTCAACGTATTCCAGTGTAAGGTCGCAGCCTGAGTCCGTCAAAATAATAGTGCTCAATGCTTTTCCCCCTCATCATTAAAATCCTAAGTTATTTTATCTTAAGAACGCCATATTCCCAAGAGAATACCAGTACTATATTCTATTCTAATATACTTCTATGCTTTTATCAATATATGCCCAAGAACACCGGAAGCTGCCTTCTATTTCATATTGGGGAAATCCATCTGCCGAAGAGCCTCATAAGCCATTATTGCCACAGTATTCGAAAGGTTCAGGGAACGGGTACTCGTCTCCAGCATCGGTACTCTTATGAGGTTTTGCTTATTGGCCTCCCTTATGTAATCCGGAAGCCCTGAGGATTCCCTGCCAAAGACAACAAAGTCCCCCTGTTTGAAACTTACTTCCGTGTAGAACCTTGTTCCCTTGGTCGTCGAGAAATAAAAGGTCCCCTCTTTATATTTCTCCCGTAATTCTTCATAGGACTCATACATTTCTAATTTTAAATAGGGCCAATAGTCCAGGCCGGCTCTTCTAACATGTTTTTCATCCAGGCTGAAGCCCATCGGTTTTATTATATGAAGTGTTGAATTTGTGAGTACGCAGGTTCTGGCAATATTTCCGGTATTCTGCGGTATCTCCGGTTGGAACAAAACAATGTTCAAATTCAACTCTTACACCTCCCTTATATAACAGATTTCAAAAGCATTTCAAAATAAATGTAAATAATTGCACCTACATATATTAACCTATAAAAACATCCAAGTAAAGGATTTTAGAACTAAGCTTAACTTATATAGTATACCCCAAAATAAACTTATCTACGACCTCTGCCACCCCGTCCTCATCATTTGAGGCCGTAATATACTGAGCCATATCCTTGATTTCTTCCTCAGCATTTCCCATAGCTACACCCAGTCCTGCATACTGAATCATGGAAGCATCATTTTCATTATCGCCGATACAGATTATCTCATCCTGCACTATATTATAGTAGGAAGCCAGTATTTCCACTGCTCTTCCCTTCGAAATTCCCCTGGTCATTACCTCAAAGTTATTGGAAGAGGAACTTACCACCTCCAGCCCTTCCAAAGTGAGTAATTCCCCCTTTGCCTTCATAACCCTCTCGTTATCCTCGCTTATGGCAAGGCATTTCAGTATCTCCATCTCAAACTCTTCAAAAACATGTTCCCATTTATCTACAAAGATAATATCGATTTTCTTGTCTTCAGGATGTCTGTCATTAATCTTCAAATACATCTGAATATGAGGATTTTTTCTTTCGGTGAAAATCTTGTTTGGTGTATGGAAGTTTGGAATAAGCTCATATTTCTTCAATACCTCCAGGATAGTGCAGCAATTTTCTCTGCCTAACAGCGCCTTATATATCACTTCATCTCTGTCCTTTTCCCTTATATATGCTCCGTTTGCCGATATAATCGGTGCTTTTATACCAATAAGGTCTGCGTAATAATCAGCCGAAGTAAATAATCTTCCGGTAGTTATAACAACTTTTACTCCGGCCTCCTGAGCCTTTCTTAAATACTCCTTGTTCTTCTCTGTTATTTCCTTTTGGGAATTCAGGAGCGTTCCATCCATATCAATACACAGCATTTTATATTTCATTCATCACCTCTCCCTTCTAGTATGAAGGCTGCCTTCCATAATAGAGAGCAGCCTAAATCTATCATTTACTATTCAAGTATTCCAATATTCCACCGGAAATATTTTCAGACAAATTGTGTAGAGTATTGTTGTCATTTAACCTATTAACATCTGCCGGATTACTTGCAAATCCACACTCTACCAACACTCCCGGCATTGTAGTATGGTGTACTACATAAAGATCGCTTTTTTCAGTACTTGCAAAGGTTGTTCCTCTATTCTTCCATCCGTCGCTTTTCACAGCATTCTTCTCTACTATTTCAGCCAACTTTTTGCTTTCACTGGACTTCACACTAAATTTCGAATAGTGGGTTTGTATACCACTATAAACATTACTTTTATCATAAAAATTAATGTGAACAGAAACAAAAACATCAGCTTTTTTTTCTTCTGCAAAGGCTACTACGTCTTCTATCCTTATAGTCTTATCTGTTTCCCTCGACATAAATACTCTGCAGCCGTTAAATATGAGTTCAGGCCTTACAAGTTTCTGGATCTTTAGAGTAACTTCCTTTTCATCGAAACTCTTGTCATAGGCAGAAGCACCGGGGTCTACACCTCCATGGCCGGGATCCAGCACCACTGTATACTTAAGGGGTTCCGCCTCCTTGCTAGTCAGAATGATAAGACTGTTATTCAATTCATCTAAAAAAACGAAATTATTGTCTTTAAAGGCTTCTTCAACCACCAGGGTTTGCTTTCCATCCACGTCTGTCAGCATTAAATTCTTGTCACTTTCCTTAAAACTGCCGGAATTCAAGGAAACCTCCGCAGGATTTTTTAAATCCAGAAAGATAGAACCGTTGTTCTCCTTGAAACCCTTATAACCATCCTTGCTTTCTCCTAATTTTATAAGGTATTTCCTGAAGTGACTGTTTTCCTCCAGAAATACATTGCCGGAGGCACTTAAATCTAAAGCCTTCCCCTTTATTTTATCCTTTGAAGTAACACTATATGACACTTGTCCCACTGCTTGGCTGCTTGAAGTATTTCCCTTAAAGAGGGCATTACCTCTAAAGACAGCTATCATAAGCAAAAACATCAATATCATTGCAGAGATAAAGCTTTTTTTGTTTCTTATCCTAATCCGCATCCCACCAACCACTTTCCATTTTAATTCATCTTCTACTTAATGACTCACTGCCAACCAAGTCCGCCCTTTTGTAATTGCCGGACTGTTCCTTCTTAATATACGGCTTTATCCTACATAAAGTTATTTTATTCACTCGACTTATTCAATATTTTATCATAAACAAGCTATATTTTAAATAGCACTGCTAAGGCTTGTCTAAATTTAGTATTCCCAGACTATCAAAAAATAAAAAAGGCCTGCAAACTATCATGTTTGCAAGCTTTTTTACACTGGTGCGGATAACAGGAGTCGAACCTGCACGATTTCTCGCTAGAACCTGAATCTAGTGCGTCTGCCAATTCCGCCATATCCGCATGTGCCATACTTACGTTACTTCGATAGTATAGCACATTCTATAATTAAAACAAACCGGGTTAATAACATTTTTTCAAGTAATATACGAGTTTATTCTGCCTTTTCTTTAAATGTCTCTCAAATGCTAAATATATCTCCTTCTTATCAATTGTTTTATCCCTTATTCCACCATAAAATTCATCATACAGTTTATTTACCAGAGGATAAAGTATATTGCGAAGTTCTTCCTCCTGCTTTAGTGCAAATTCCTTTTCAGTTTCTGTACTGCCTTTAATAATTTTATATCTCCTCAGCCGTTTATGCATATAACTGTGCAGCGGAACAAGGCTTTCACCATGGAACATCTTACGTCGTCTTCTTATCAGCAGTACTAGAAATGCAGCCAGAGCTATGAACCCTGCAGAAGCAAGAGAACTATACACTACCACTTTGTGCGTACCACTGCTCTTAATAGTCGGAGTATTATTGCTGCCGCCGGTGTTCCCCCCTGTTGGATTCACATTTGGGGTTGTCTTAGGGTCACTGGTTGCTGAATTTGGATTGCTTGGATCACTTGTAGTCACTGCCTGCTGTGTAGGTGCTTGTTCATTTTCATAAGGTGTCGGCGAGCAGTCCGCCAGTACCCATATATCATCGCCTGCCATATACTCTATCCAGGCATGGGCCATTTCATTAGTTACCTCTTGTTTTGTTCCGGAGGTGCCGTTATTACTCATCTTATATCCTTCAACATACCTTGAAGGTATGCCTGCTATTCTGCACATCACACTGAGGGCAGTGGCAAAATACACGCAGTATCCCCTCTTATTCTCAAAGAGGAAGTAATCCACAAAATCCTTACCTTCAGGCGCTGCCGGAGCATTCAAGGTATATGT
>JAUZPH010000297.1 GCA_030706065.1 Bacillota bacterium
GTATTCATGCAGTTGGTAGGTGATAAAAATGAGTAATACCATATTTCTTGTTGTTAAAAAAGAGCTTACGGATATCTTTAGAGACAAACGAACCTTGATAATGAGCATACTTATACCATTGTTATTGTTTCCCATATTGTCCATGGTTATAGGAAGAAGTATTAACAGTGCAAACAAATCTGTGGAGGAGAACCTGAAAATAGCTGTTGTAGACAAGGGAAACAGCTCGCTGCAAAAGTTTCTGAAAGAACAGAAGAATATCAATGTAGTTTCCACTTCCGCCCCTGAGGAAGATGTAAAGGAAGGCAGGATATTTGTGGCTGTCATTATAGCTCCTGATTTTGATGCAGCGATTGAGAAGGGGGATACGGCTCCTGTTACACTTGTTTATGATAATTCAAGCCAGCAGTCCGGCCTTGCGATGTCAAAAATCAATGTGCTCATTGGAAATTATTCAAAGGGAATTGTTACTGAGAGACTGGCGGCTAAAAACATAGATGTAAAGATACTGAGCCCCATTGAAATAAAGGAGCAGACTTCTCAAAAGGAGGGCGATGGTACTGCAAAGATGATCCTTTCCATGATGCTTCCCCTGCTGCTCATAGTATATTGTGTTACCGGCCCCCTCCCTGCCGCAACAGATCTCGGAGCCGGCGAAAAGGAAAGAGGAACCCTGGAGCCGCTGCTTACCACTAGGGCAAATAGAATGTCCCTCTTGTGGGGAAAGTTTTTGGCTATTACGGTAATGGGCCTTATTACTTCCGTGGCCTCACTGGCAGGAATGTATATCGCCATGTCTCAAAAAAATGGGATGTTCACCAGCGGCAGCCCGCAGGGAACAACAGGTTCTATCAGCCTGGAGCCTCAGGCCTTAATAGTGATTGGTGTTGTGGTGGTGCTTACAACCATGGTATTTGGAGCTCTGGAGCTCTCCATCAGCATATACGCCCGTTCCTTCAAGGAAGCTCAGACGTATCTGTCACCTTTGACAATAATAGCCATAATACCTATTTATGCCACATATATGCTTGATGCCAAGAATATTTCCACGGCCTATTTCAATATTCCCCTCGCCAATGAGGTATGCGTTCTGAAAGAAGTAATATCGGGGATATATAATCCTGTCCATATACTGATAACAGTAGCATGGACAGCAGCTTATATTGCTGCCTCCATAGTATTTGCAAGATATATGTTTAACAGGGAGAGGGTTGTTTTCAGAACATAAAATATAGATGTGTGAGTTTATATATGAATTTATCTGGAATGTAAAGCTTATCCAAATTTAAATTCTAATTTGATGAAATTTTGCATCAGGAAAAATCGTCCTCTTCGATATTTTCTTCGGTGAGTTTGTTATTGTTTAAACTCACACATCTTTAAAAAGAGGGCCTTCGCTGCAGTGCGGCGAAGGCCTAAGAGATTATATTTAGAGGGTTAACGTTTACATTGTTTTTTTAAAGTTATAAACCCCGCCTGAGGGCTTGGCTTTAGAATAAATAAAAAATATGTTTTTTAGTTTCAAGCAGAGCTCCGAAAGTATTCCGGGTCTTTTTTGATCTATAGTCGAATTTTTCTTAACTCTATTTTTGAAGTCTACATATATTACCTTATTATTTAGCATATAAGCCACTCCTTTTTAATGATATAGGGATGGGCAAAGCATTTATGTAAACCTTTTAGTTTTGGAATATTATCCTCCTACTTATATGATATCATAAAAAGGAAGATATGTTAACTATATACAAATAATTATTTTCTTAATCTTCTATAGATATCAAAAATAATTACCGATATGTTATAATGGTGGTGGATAAAATTCCGCATCTAAATGGAAAGTGAAAATCTAAATACATTGAGCAGTCCCATAAATCCGTGAACTTTTAGATATCCTAACTTCAACTAAAAATTTAAACTTGACCAAAACCCGTTGAAGATTCGGGATTTTCGGTCAAGTTTAAATTAAGTTTCCGTAAGGATATCTATGGATATTTTGGGACTGCTCAATGTAAAGATTTTATTACTTTCCATATATATAATATGATAAGCTTACGGAGGGATGATTATGAAAATAAGACAGGTACTTGGTATATTTTTGTCGGTGGTTGGTGTTTCACTTATCATATGGGCGGTATCCGCGAGGTACACCGCCGGCAATAAGGAACAGCAGCTCATCAATGATTTTAAAAAGAGTATAGAGCAGCTGGGCCAGGGCGAAACCGGGGACATTCCTGCCACCGGAGAAGCAACACCGGATGATCCGGCCTTAAAAGATTCTGTAAATGATAGGGCAATAGCAATACTTACCATACCTAAAATCGATCTGGTAGTGCCGGTAATGGAGGGAACTTCCAATGATTCGCTAAAATACTCCGTTGGACATTTTGACAATACTGCAATGCCTGGGGAGAAGGGAAACTTTTGTGTTGCGGGACATAGGAGCTACACCTATAATGAATACTTTAACAGGCTTGATGAGGTAAAAAATGGAGATGTAATAGAGGTTCAAACACGGAATGGCGCCACCTACAAATATCAGGTGAATGACATAAAAGTGGTAGAGCCATCGGAAGTCTCCGTACTGGATCCTACTCAGGATGCTACTATCACCCTGGTTACCTGCACGCCGGTAAGAATAGCTACCCACCGTCTGATAATAAAAGGAAAGCTCGTGCAATAGGGTTATGCACAGACTATCAACAATCATGTGGACAATGTGGGCATTTTTAAATACTATCTGCTGAATTTAACATTATTTTACACAGAAACTATAGTTTCTACGAAAAAGGATAAATAATAAACACTTGCTTCACAACTTATACACAAGCCTTCTGTGTATAATGTGGACAAATAATTAAATTTAAAATTTTATTAAAATAGAGTTGATAAATCTGGGGTGAAAAGGAAAGAACTATGATGATCATAATTACTATTGGTTAATAAACTGTGGTATTCCACAAGCGGATGAATAAAATACGTATAACCTGTGCATAATTTCTTCATAAACAAAAGTTTATTATATTTTCTTCTGTGTTTTGCTTCAATAATATACCAAAGCTGATTTTTGAAGTGTGTTAATTGAGGTTTTCTCATAACGTAAGAATTCATTTGGAATTTTAAAATTATGGTTAAGGGGAATGAATTATGAAGAGGAAGTATGTAAAGGTTGGAATAATAGTAGCAGTGGTTCTGTTTATCGTTGGTATAGGTGCTGTTTATACCTACGTAAAGTACAATAGTAGAAAGAATTACAAGAGTAATGTTACTAATGCAGAGGAAGTAATTGCGCCTCTGACAGGTGTTAATGACAATAGAATTCCGAACAGAGGGACAGACAGCTTGATAGTGCCCAGGCCCCAAAAGGTAACGATGCGGCCGGATACTTTGAGCAGAGACAGGTTTGCAGGGAAGAAGCTTGTAGGCAACAATTCCAGTGTGCCTGTACTTATGTACCACTGCATTGATAAAGAGGTTAACCCCAAAACAGGAAAACTCAATGAATTGAAGGTTCCACCGGAAGTATTCAGGGAGCAGATGGCCTACCTGAAGGACAATGGTTTCACAACAATAACCCTTGAAGAACTCTACAAATTTATAGTGAATAATGAACAAATACCGGAAAAGTCAATTGTCATAACTCTTGATGACGGATATGTGGACAACTATACAAATGGGCTGCCAATATTAAAGGAGCTCGGTTTAACTGCCACGGTCTTTATTATTACGGATTATGTGGACAAGAATGGTGGCTACCTGACTTCCGGCCAGCTGAAAGAGATGTATGATTCAGGAATAGATATAGAATCTCATACATTAAGCCATCCCAGGCTTAATGAAAAGAAATACGATGTACAGGTAAACGAATTGAAAGCGTCCAAGGAATATCTGGAAAAACTTCTGGATAAAAAGGCAGAATTTATAGCATATCCCTATGGAAACTATAACAGTGATACACTCAAGGCTGCCAAGGAGGCGGGCTATAAGATGGGCTTTCTTGCAACCGGGCCCTGGGCTAACAAGAACAACGGAGTAATGCTGCTCAGAAGGATTTACATAAGTGCCCTAAAGGACATGGGCAGCTTTAAGGACAGGATTAACAACAGTAATTATTAAAAGTAAAAACATATTTTTAGCATTTTGGCAGCCTGAGGAGAAAAGGCATCCGGGTTATTCAAACTCGGATGCCTCTTTAGTTTTGACGGAAGTCGATATCAGCCTGTTTATTTCCATCAGTTCTTCCGCTGTAAGATGCCGCCATTTCCCTGTCGGAAGATTACCGAGCTTCACATTCATTATCCTCACTCTCTTTAATTTTGTAACCTTATACCCCAGGGCCTCACACATTCTTCTGATTTGTCGGTTCAATCCCTGGGTGAGAATTATTCTGAATACATTTTTCCCTTCCTGCCTCACCATGCATTTCTTTGTTATCGTACCAAGTATTCTGACGCCGGAGGACATCCTTTTTATAAACTCAGGAGTAATAGGTTTATCAACGGATACCACATATTCCTTTTCATGATTATTGCCGGCACGGAGGATCTTATTTACGATATCCCCGTCATTTGTAAGAAAGATAAGCCCCTCTGAATCCTTATCAAGCCTGCCGATGGGAAATATTCTTACAGGATAATTTACAAAGTCAACTATATTTCCTTCAACCCCGCGTTCTGTTGTACTTGTTATGCCTACAGGCTTATTCAATGCTATATAAACAAGGGGATTCTTGATGCTTATGAGTTTTCCGTCCACCGTGATTTCGTCCTGTTTTGAGATTTTCATTCCCTGCTCTGCGGTTTCACCGTTCACAGTAACTCTGCCTTGTTCAATTAGAGCATCTGCGTCTCTCCTGGAACAAAAGCCGCTTTCACCTAAAAATTTGTTTATTCTTATGAGTTCTGATTTTTCACTATGTACTATTATCGGTTTCTTGATGTTCACCACTCTCACCTCATGGCTAAATTGTACGGCATTTTACATAATATTATACAATACATTCGAATAATTGAGAATTCCAGATGCGGAAATTTTAACTTGAAAAATAGAGAGAAGGGTAATATAATATACCATATAGGGGTATGTTGTAAGGTCATCATCTGGAGAACCGGTTGAATATTCCTATACATTGAAAATTATTATGGAGGCTGATATTTATGAAAAATGTTATAGTATATACTTCAAATACCTGTGCATACTGCACAGCTGTCAAGGACTATCTCAAGGAGAATGGA